>NZ_DASRXP010000222.1:0-4763 GCF_035687465.1 Kribbella sp. | reverse complement strand
AGTCGGGGTTGATGCCGTGGTCGTGGAGTTTGGCTCGGAGGCGGGTGGTTTCTTCGTGGAGGCGTTCGTTTTCGTCGACTAGGCCGGCCAGTTCGCGCAGTAGGTGGCGGCGGCGGCCGGTGCCGTACCAGAACTTGTCGGCGGGGTAGTCGCTGCCTTCCGACAGGAGGTCGCGCACGCCTTCCTCGGAGAGTCGGCTCGGGCTCAGCACGTCATCCACGGATTGCCGGCCCGGGCTCAGGATCTCGATCACCTGTTGGCGTGCGGTTTCCAGGTCGACGCCGAGTTTGGTCAATGCCTGGGCCGCGACTCCCTCGCCCTCGCGGATCAGGCCGAGCAGGATGTGCTCGGTGCCGATGTAGTTGTGCCCGAGATTCAGCGACTCTCGCAGACTGAGCTCCAGCACCCTTTTGGCGCGAGGGGTGAACGAGATGTGCCCGCCGCTGACAAAGTCCTTGCTCTGGCCCCGCCCGATCAGGTTCTCGACCACGGACCTGACCGCCGGGGCTGAGATCCCGAGGTTGGCCAGCGCCCTCGCCGCGACCCCGTCGCTCTCCCGGATCAGTCCGAGCAGCAGGTGCTCGGTGCCGACGAAGTTGTGGTTGAAACCCCCGGCCTCCTCCTGCGCCAGGACCGTGACCCGCCTGGCCCTCTCGCTGAACCTCTCGAACATGCCGATCTCCTCCCAGGAAATACCCTCATCGCCGAACGTCGAGATGTTGACCGCTTGATCCCCTGCCAGCCGCGAACGCAGCCGGTCCGCGAAAACCGACGTGCTCAGCGCGCCGGCCTTCACCTGATCGAGCCAGCCGTCGAAATCCTTGGCCGGCTCCAACTCCAGGTCGGCGCCGTTCACTGCCACGAGCTGCAGCGTGATCGCGACGGCGACCACCCGGTTCGGGCCGGTGAACGGGCGGCGCCGGAGCAACCCGGAAAGCAGGACCGCGGCCGCGTCGGCGAGATCTCCCTGCGTTGACCGGACGTCGTCGAGGATCTGGCCGACCAGTTCGAGATCCGTACGCCGGATGGCGTCGACCGACTCGCAATCCAGTACGCGTGCGGCGACCGCGAGCACGTCGTACAGGTCGAGGTGCTGCATATCAGTCGTCCTGGCGGAGGCTGCGCAATGCGCGCTCGTGCCGGGCGAGGTTGTCCTCCAGCAGGGCGGCGAACCGCTCGTCGGCGCGACGCTGGTCGACCAACGAAGCGAGCGCCTCCCGGGCGACGTCCGACACCGACCGCCCCTCGACCTCCGCCACCGCCTGCAGTCGCTCCGCCAACTCCGGGTCCAGCCGCAAAAGGATGTTCTTCGTCGCCTCTTTCGCCATAGATAGCAAGATATCACGATATCAGGCCGAGGGAAGTCTTATCCGGGTCACAAACTGGGCCGGAAGTCTGGTTCTCATGACTGCAACCGTGACTCTGCACCGAACCCGATCGGCGGCGCCGTCCTGGGTACCTCAGCTGGTCGCCGATCTGATGGGCCTGCTCGCGATCGCCGCCGTCGTGGTCACGACGTGGATCTGGGCGCGGAACGGGGGACTCCTCCAGACGTTCGTGTACCCGGAGTACCTGCTGGAGTCCCAGGCGCTCTATACCGGCCTGTTGTCCCAGGTACTGATGATCCTGATGGTGCTGTTCATGGCCCGGATCCCTTGGGTCGAGCAGTCCTGGGGCCATGACGTCCTCGCGCGCCGGCACAAGTGGCTGGGCTACGCGTCCTTCTGGTTGGCGATCGCGCACACACTCCTGTTCGCGTACAACCGGGTCGAGCGCGAGCCCTCGGAGTGGGCCGGAGCGCTACTGCATTTGTTCGTCACGGACCCATGGATGCTGTGGGCAACGATCGGCACGTTGCTGATCGTCGCGGTGGTAGTGACGTCGATCCAGATCGCCAGGCGCAGACTCCGGTACGAGTCCTGGCACCTGCTTCACCTGTATTCCTACCTGGGCATGGCGTTCGTGGTGCCGCACGAGATCTTCGACGGCACGCACTTCCATACGGCCTGGACGCAGATCTTCTGGTGGAGCCTGTACTTCGGCTCGCTGGCCGCCGTCTTGATCTGGCGCGTCGCGCTGCCGCTGTGGGTGTCGTGGCGTCATCGGCTGGTCGTCGACGAGGTCATCGCGGAGACGCCGAGCGCATTCTCGATTGTGCTCCGCGGGAGGCGCCTGGACCGGCTGCGCACGAAGTCCGGCCAGTTCTTCATCTTCCGGTTCCTCGGGAGCCCGGGATGGACCCGCGGCAACCCGTACTCGATCTCCGCGGCGCCAACCCGCGACGACCTGCGGATCACGCTCGAGGCGGGCGGTGATGGCGCCGTACGGGCCCGCAACCTCATCCCGGGGAGCCGGGTCCTGATCGAAGGTCCGTACGGAACGATGACGGCCGCGCGGCGGCGGCACCCCAAGATGGTCATGCTCGCCGCCGGCGTCGGGATCACCCCGTTCCGCGCCCTCCTGGAGGACTCCGAGTACGGACCCGGCGAAGCGACCTTGATCTACCGCTACACCAACCACGAGCACGCCATCTTCCTCGCCGAACTCAGCGAGTTGGCCGAGCGGCGCCGCATCGAGTTGGTCTTCCTCCCTGGACGCAGGCGCGACGACGGCTCCTGGCTTCCCGCCGATGTCGACGGCTCCGATGTCGACGTACTGAAGACGCTCGTACCCGATATCGCCGACCGCGACGTGTTCGCCTGCGGTCCCGTGCCGTGGCTCAAGGCGGTCCATCGGGCCGCACATCGGGCGGGCGTCAAGGCTCGCGATTTCCACGAAGAGGACTACGCGTGGTGAGTCCCTCACCTCTGCGCTGACTAACGAAAGGCTCAACCATGCGACGTCTCACTCTGATCGTGGCCTCGATCGTCTCTGTGCTCGTCATCGGGTACGGCGGCTGGCTCAGCTCGGCCGAATCCGGCGGCGGTTCCGGCGGCGGCGAATCCGGCCAGACCGGCAAGCCCGGCGAAGCTCCCAAGCCCTGAACCCCCTTAAAATGAAGGAGTTACACCATGAAGAGGCTCATCGCGTTCGGCATCGGCACGGTCGCTCTGGTAGGAGTCGCTGTCGGCGTCCAGGCTTTCGCCACCACGAGCCAGGAGGAGGACAAGCAACCGCCGGCCGCGACGCAGACCACTCCGGCAACACCGTCGGACGGCTCGACGAGCGCTCCGCCCAAGGCAGACGACGGCGAGCGCCCCGGCTCCACCGAGGACCACACAGGCAAGCCCGGCGAGGTCAAATAGCGACGCACCCCCGAGCTGCCCCGGCCCCACGCGCACCTCACGCGTGGGGCCGCGGCGCGTCCGGCCGAGGGTGGTTGCCGCTAGCAACCTCATGCCGCCTGGCGTGCGCCCACGCAGTACGGCGCGTCCGTCTGGCTGGTTAGCGTTGTTCTTCCGAGGCGGGGTTGAGGGGGAGGGCGAGGATGGCGCGGAGGCCGGAGCCGAGGGTGTCGGTCAGGGTGAGGGTGCCGCGGTGGAGGTCGGCCTGCTGCTGGGTCAGCGCGAGCCCGAGGCCCGAGCCGTGGCTGCGCGGGTTGGGTCCGCGGGCGAAGCGTTCCTTCATCGCCTCCCGGGACGCCGCCGGCATACCCGGACCGTCGTCGGTGATCGTGATGAAGGCCTGGCGCCCGTCGCGGTTGAGCATGACCTCGACCCGGCCGTCCGGCCGTCCGTGCAGCGCGGCGTTGTCGAGGAGGTTGTCGATCGCGCTCCGCAGACCGGTTTGCCAGCCATCGAGGTACGGCGGTCGCATGTGGTCGATGGTCAGCCGGTACGTCGTTTGCGGGTGCCTGTGGCGCGCATGTCGTACCGACTCGTTCAGCAGATCGGCCAGGTCGATTGTGGCGCGGGCGGGCAGGGCACCGGCGTCGCCCCGCGCAAGGGTCTGCAGACCTTCGAGCAGCGCGGTGATGCGTCCGTGCTCAGCCAGTGACGCGGTCAGGATCTGCTGGCGATCCTCCTTGGGAAGCTGCGGATTCCGCTGGAGCGTCTCGAGGTTGATCCCGAGGCTCGTCAACGGAGTACGCAGCTCGTGACCGGCGTCTGCGGTGAACCGCCGAGTCGACTGAGTGCTGGTCTGCAACTGGCTGAGCATGCCGTTCAGGGCTGCCGACAAGTCGGCCACCTCCTGGGGTCGTGTCTCGTCGGGAAGGCGTTGGCCGCTCTCGGCGGTGCGGATCCGGGTCGCACCGGCACGGAGACGCTGCAAGGGCTGCAGAACAAGGCGGGCGACCAGCCACACGCCCGAGCCGGCCACCAAGGTCGCCGCGATCGCGGTCAGCGTGACCAGTTGGGCGTTGTCGGCTAGCCGGTCTTCGATCGGCGCGAGGTCCTGCAAAACCTGCAGCCGCTCGCTGGATCCACCGGCGAGCGGCTGGGTGAGTGATCGCCAGGTCTGGTCCGCGACGTGGAGCGTGGTGTACCCGTCCTCGCTCGGCACGGGCAAGGCGACGGCGGGCTGGTCCCCACGTTCGGCGATGATCTGCCCGTCGACCACCAGCCGGACCAGCGACTGGCTGCCGGCCAGCAGACCACCGTAGTCGTCATCGGCGTGGTCGCCTTGGGATAGCAGTTTGTCGGCGTCCTGACGAACCTTCTCCGCCCGGGAGCTCAGCTGCTGGTCGACGTCGGCGCGGTCGCGATGGTCGATCCGGACGACGATGAGCAGTCCCGTGAGAGCGACCACGACCATCACGAGGAGCGCCACGCTGGCGGTGATCTGGGCACGGAGACTGCGCGGGACCACGGTCATGGTCGTAG
>NZ_DASRXP010000221.1:0-2340 GCF_035687465.1 Kribbella sp. | reverse complement strand
CCACTGCCGCGGAAAGCTCGCCATGCCCGGATCCTGCCCGACGATGTCTGTTCTCCCGAGGCCGGGTGCGGTCGGTGCGCGGAATTGTCGGTGCGGGCGGGGAGACTGTCGGGGTGCGTGCCGACCCGTCGATCCTGGATGTCGACCTGGACGCGTTCTTCGCGGCCGTCGAACAGCGGGACAAGCCCTCCCTGCGTGGCAAACCTGTCGTCGTGGGTGGGATCGGGCTGCGCGGAGTCGTGTCCACCGCGTCGTACGAGGCCCGCAAGTACGGAGTGCGGTCCGCCATGTCCACCGCCGAGGCGCGATCCCGCTGCCCGCACGCGGCGTACCTGGGGCCGCGTTTCGACGTCTACCGGAAGACGAGCGAGGCGGTGATGGCGCAGATGCGGGCGCTGTCGCCACTGATCGAGCCGCTCTCTGTCGACGAGGCGTTCGTGGATCTCACGGCGGCCGGGCTGAGCAACCTCACCGTCGAGGACGTGCAGGCGATCGCCGAGGAGCTGAAGGCGTCGATCACAGAGGTCAGCGGCGGCCTGACCGCATCGGTCGGCGCCGGCACGTCCAAGCTGATCGCGAAGATCGCCAGCGATCTCGACAAGCCCGACGGGGTGGTCGTCGTTCCGGCCGGCACCGAGGCGGACTTCCTCGCGCCGATGCAGGTGACGGTGATCCCGGGCGTCGGTCCGGTGACGGCACAGCGCCTCAGCATGGCCGGCGTGCGGACGGTCGCCGATCTCCAGCAACTCGACCCCGACGAGCTGATCCGCCAGGTCGGCTCGTCGCACGGCAGCAGCCTGCACCGGCTCGCGATCGCCGCCGACGACCGGCCGGTGGTCAGCGACCGGGAGACCAAGTCGGTCAGCGTCGAGGACACCTTCGAGACCGACATCATCGACCGGTCGTTGCTGACGGCAATCGGCGACCGGATGGCGCTCCGGGTCTCCGAGCGGCTGCAGAAGGCCCAGCTCTCCGGCCGGACCGTCACGGTGAAGACCCGGATGCACGACTTCACCACGCACACCCGCTCCTTCACGCTGGCTGGGCCGACGGACGATCCGCGGGTGATCTCCCGGGTGGCGCGACGGCTGCTGGAGGACAGCGACATCTCCGGCGGAATCCGGCTGCTCGGCGTCGGGGTCTCGTCGCTCGCGGACTGGATCCAGGACGATCTCTTCACCGAGAGCGAGACCGCGGAGGCGCCGCTCGAAGAGGTGGAGATGCCGGAGCGGCCCCGCGAGCGGCAAGCCGGGTACTACCCGGGCCAGGACGTCGTGCACACCCAGTACGGCGAGGGCTGGGTCTGGGGCTCGGGCCGTGGCCGGGTCACCGTCCGCTTCGAGACCGCCCAGACCGCACGCGGCCCGGTCCGCACCTTCGCCATCGAAGACCCCGCATTGCAGACGCTGGCAGCTCTCCGCCTCGCCGAGGCGGAGCTCACTGACGAAGGCGAACCGACAGGCACGTGACGCAGCCCTCGAGCTTCTCGAACTCGCTGATGTCGACGACGACCGGCGTGTACCCGAGTTCGCGGAAGAGCTCCGCGGACTGGGGCGCCGAGGCGGCCATCAGGAGGCGGTCGTCTCCCAGCAGCACGACATGCGAGCCTGCTTCCTCGGGCACGGGTCTGAACGATTTGAACGCGGTGGTGTCGTCCACGAGTGGCTCATACCCGATCACAGTCCCGTCCGGCAGGGCCGTCACCGCTGACTTGAGGTGCAAGACCTTGCTGACCGGTACTGCGATGACGTCGGCCCCGAGTGGTTCCAGGAACTGGCGGAGCTGGTTGATCCCCTCGTGGTTGGTGCGGCCACCGAGGCCGGCGTACACGGTGGTGCCGACCTTCAGGATGTCGCCGCCGTCGAGGGTGCCGGGTTCGGTGATCCGGGCGATCCGGTAGCCCCTGGCCGCGACCGCGTACTCCGCGTCCGCGGCCTCCGGGCGTCGTTCATCGGCGCCTGCCCGGGCGATCACGGCGAGATCCCGGTAGACCACCATCGTGTCCTCGACGAACACGCCGTCGGGGCATTCGTCGATCGGCGGCACCTCGACGCAGGTCCAGCCGGCCCCGACCAGGGCGTCGACGTACTGCTGCCACTGTTCGGCGGCGAGTTGGACGTCGACCGGGACGCGTTCGATATGGGTGATCAAGCCGTCGGCGAGGCGGGAACCGGGGCGGCGGACGAGTGCGCGGAGTGGTGCCATCAGCGCAGATTAACCGTTTCAGGCGAATTTGCCGGGGTACCGGGCTGGGACGCGAGAGCCTTGGGAGGTCGACGGATGCCGAAGATCCTGCAGCAAACCGGTGGTGACGTGGTCGAGATCATCCTCGCCGACCAC
>NZ_DASRXP010000220.1:0-2350 GCF_035687465.1 Kribbella sp. | reverse complement strand
CCCCGTCCCCACTCCAGTTAGGCGCCTCGAACAACAACTCCGAAGACTGGAACACCACCCGCCCCTCTCCAGTCCCCACTCCAACAACAATCAACTCAGCCCACTGACCAGTACGAAGAAGACGCGGCATACCCCAAACCTAGCCCGCCTCCCGTCGCGTGTTCCCGCGTCTTGCGAGCTGGTCGCTAGCCGCCGTTGGGGAGGTTGGTTTCTGTTAGGCCGTGGCCGGTGAAGGCGAGGAGGTCCGGCATGGTGAAGTCTCCGCGTTTGGCTGACGGGAGGAAGGGCTTCCAGTCGGGTTCGTTGCGGAGGTACGAGGACGGGTCGTGCTCGAGGAGGCCCAGGAAGACCTCGGCGACGATTCGGCCGCCCACTTCGCCGAGATGACGGCCCTTTGCTTGGACGTCGGCCTCTTTGAGCACGTAGTACCAGAGTGGTGCGGGTCCTCCTCCGGGCAGCGCCAACTGCGCCTTCGTCAGGACCTTCGCGCCCATCCGCTTGGCGACATCCTGACCGGACGGAAGCAGGAGCCGGGCGCCGCGGGTGAGGTTGCGTCCGATCAGGGACGGCCGGTTGCCGGCGATTTCAGGGGGCAGGGCTTTGAGTGGGTTCGCCAGTTTCGCATCGATCAGCCGGCTGTGCTGGAGCGCCTCTTTGCCGGCTCCGTCCACCTCGAAGAACCGGGCCCATTCGATCGTCCAGAACGGCGGCAGGATCCGGAAGCCGCCGAAGTGGCCGAGGGGTTCCTGACCGACTGGGTCGGCTGTGAAGACGGGCAACGAGCCGACGAGGGTGTTGAGGCTGTACCGGCCGCGGATCATCGAGTGCCCGAAGCGGTAGGCGGCGACCGAGAATTCGACCGGCATGAACGGCTCGTTCCGCCACTTGTAGAACCGGCGCACCACCTCGGGATAGACGCCCGACTCGTCGAGAACCGAAGCGAGCATCTCGGCGCCGACGATCCGCTTCAGGAAGTCGTGAACGACCAGCCACTGGTAGTGCCAGCGAACGACCCGCTGGGCCGTCTCGAAAACTGTCTCGCTGCCGCGCCGCCAGTCCGGATTCTTGACCACCGCGTCGACCACTTTGTTGTGGAACTTGAGCATGGTCAGCTGCAACTGGCTGACGAAGATGTTCTCGTCGTTGCGCGGATCACCGATCAGTGCGGTGTCCTGATTGTTGCGGGGCAGATCGTCCTCGCGGTCATGGTGGCCGATGAGCAGCTTGACGCCCCCGGATTCCTTGTCGTAAAGGAAAGGGTCGTCGACCGGGCCGCGACCGTAGACGCTGTCCAGGTCGAACCGCGGGCTCCGGAAGTTCGTGAGCGCATCCGGATCGTTCTGCTTGTCCAGACTGGAGGCAGGGTCGAAGGTCAGGTCGTGATCGACGAACTGGCCGAGGTAGGTGTACCCGGCCGGGATGTCCGGATTGTCCCGGCCGGCCCCGTCCTCGGTCATCACCGCCGCGATCTCGGCAATGACCTTGTCGGTCGGGATGAACGGCGGTAACCGGAACATCCTTCCGAACTTGCCTTCGTGCAGTGGTGAGATCGGTACGTAGGACAGTCCACGCATTTCGTACGCGTGCCCCCGGGCCGACCGGCGTCCGTAGCCGGCGCCGTTCGAGCCCGCGCTGGCGATGAGTTGCTCCGTCGTCCGCGGCGCCTCGATCTGCGGCGTGCTCGCGTCCACCCGTTTGACCGATTCCTGCTCTACCGCCATGGTTCCCCCTAGATCATGTGGTGCTGCGAAAGAATCAGTTGAAAACTGTCGGAATTCCTGTCGGGTTGAATCAAGGATTTCTACGAAACTAGGCTGATAAGGGGTCGTCAAGACAAGGTTGCAATGGCTGCCCGTCGAGATGCCGAGAAATTGCCCGATCGGGCAATCATTCGACCGGGCCGCCGCCGAGTCCGATCTCGTTGCCGTCGGCATCGGAGTACGTGGTCTTCCGGACGCCGTTCTCGTAGGTCTCCTGGTTCGCCGGCTCGAGGCCCCGCTCGGCGATCTGCGCGATCCGGGTCTCGAAGTCCTCGACGAAAAGGGTGTGCCTGGCGTGGCCGGCGTGCTCGGGCAGCAGTTCGACGTACAGGAACCGATGCTCCGCAACCTCCCAGACAGCCTCTACGTCATTCGGGATGAACGCCGGCGGCGCCCCGAGCAGCCGCTCGTACCACACCAGCGCCGCGGCGTAGTCGCTAACAGGAATCCCCGCAAAAAGGTCAACAGTCATGGCCGGATGCTAGGGGGTTCGCCGGGTCACAGGAACATCACAGGATGCTTACAGGGACCTCCTATGAAGGGCGGGCAGGCTCTTGGTGTTGCCTAAGTAGGAGGAGCGCCATCATGAA
>NZ_DASRXP010000219.1:0-8823 GCF_035687465.1 Kribbella sp. | reverse complement strand
GAGATTTCCCCCGAGAGGAGTAGGCCACAGAAAGTGACGTTTGACCAGCCTTCCGCCACGCACCGTTCCGGACCATCGGCGATGCGGATATCCTGCCGCGAGATGAATGGGGGACCGGATGGAACCGGGAACAGTGGTGTGGCGGGAGACCGCCCAGTCGCTGCTGCGGCACAAGTGGCTGATCGTCGGCTGCATCCTGCTGGGCACCCTCGGCGCGGCCGTCTTCTCGCTGGCCCAGACCGAGCGCTGGACCGCGTCCAGCCAGGTCGTGATCGGCCCGGCGGTACCGCCGGCCCTGGTCGCCAAGCTGCCCAGCGGTACCGACAAGACCGGCCCGCTCGGGATGGATCTGCCGGCCGAGACGCAGGCGCGGGTGATGGCCAGCCCGGCGTTGCTGCGCGAGGTGGCCAAGTCCCTCGACATGCCCACCACGGACGACTCGGTGGAGGCGCTGGCCAGCGTCACCCGGGTCAAGGCCGTGACCGACAACGCGTACCTGATCACTATCGACGGCCCGACCGCCGATGAGGCCGTACGCCGGGCCAACGCCATCGCCCGGATCTACCTGGCCCAGCGGAGCAACGAGGCCAAGGCACTGCTGACCACCCTCGCCGGACAGGCATCGGACCGGTCCCGAACAGCGACGGCCCAGTCGAAGACCCTGGTCAGCCAGATCGCCGAGGCCGTCAGCAGGGGCGACACGCAGACGGCCGCCGCGCTCCGTGACCAGCGGGTCGGCCTCGCCACCGAGGCCCGGCAGGCTGCCGACGACGCGTCCGCGATGAAGAAGGCCCTGACGGGTGTCGGTTCGAGCAGCCAGTTGGTGACGCCCGCGACCAGTGATGCCGCGACCTCCTCGCCGCTGGTGTATCGCGACATCACCGTCGGCGCGATCCTCGGCCTGGTGCTCGGGTTTGGTCTAGCCCTCCTCAGCACCCACCTGAGCCCGTTCGTCCTGACCCGCGACCAGGCGGCCCGGGCCGCCGGTGCGCCGGTCATCACGGCCTCCGTCGGGGGGCGCCGCCGCTTCTGGCGCCGGGCCGCTCCGCAGCTACGGCCGTCGGAAGTCACCGCCCTCGGTGCCGAGGCGAGCGGTGCGCTGGCCCGCCGCGAGCTCAACCCGCGCGGCATCGGTGCCAGCGGCGCCGGGGCGCTCCTCGTGGTGTCGGCCTCGCCGACGCCGAACTCGGCCGGTATCGCGCTGGCCATGGCCGAGGCGAGTGCGCGGGACGGGCGGGAGACATTGCTCGTCCTCGCGGATCTGGGTGGGATGCCGGTGCTCTCGCACGTGACGGACCACGAGGGCCTGACCGATCTGGTGATGGAGCCCGCCGGGACTCGCGCAGTACGGGCTCGCAAGCTGTTCCGTCCGGGCACGGTCGCTGACCTTTATGTGCTGCCGCCCGGTCTGAACCACGATGATTCGGCGCTGGCCGTCGGACCGTCACTGGTGCCTGGGATCGTGGCCGATCTGCCGCCGGGCTACTCGGTGGTGATCCACGGACCGGCCGCGGTGGGACGGCACGGGATCACCCCGCTGGCTGCTGCAGTGGATGCCTCCGTGCTGGTGGTTCAGGTGGGACACGACAAGGACACCGATGTCAGTCGGCTGACCGCCGCGCTGCGGTTCGCGGGTGCGCCGGTGCTGGGCGTCGTACTGATCGGTGCTTCGCTGCACGACGAGACACTCGGCATCCCCGTGAACTTCACCCCGGCCGAGCCTGCTCCCGTGCCCCCGATCCGCTAAGAAGTATGACTCTGTTGGCGCCGCCGGTGCCGGGAACCACCGACACCGACCAGGAGATCGAGAAGGCCGGCTGGTTCTGGTTGCTCTTGTGGTGCCTGCTGGTGCTCGGAGTGCAGCCCTGGTCGGCCCGGGCGGCCGCGCCTCAGGGCACCACCGGTTCGACCAACAGCATGCTGAAGGGCGCGCTGCTGATCGCGGTTTTCCTGGTCGTGCTGGCGGCGACCAAGCCGGGCTTCCGGACCAGGATCAGCCCGGCCACCAACCTGTATGTCGTCTATGTGCTGTTCGCGAGCGCCACCGCGTTCCTGTTGACCGAACCGCTCAGCCCGTTGCTCCGGCTGGCCCGGCTGCTGCTCGGGTTGATGCTGATCTTCCTGTTCTGGCGTCCACTGATCCAGATCCCCGAACGTCTGATCCGGGCCCACCTGATCGCCCATCTGTTGCTCGCGGCGACAGTCGTGCTGAGCGTGCTGTGGGATCCGGCGCAGGCCTGGCGACCGCTGAACTCCTTCGGTACCGGTTTCCGGCTGCAAGGCGTCATCATCCCGATGCTGCCGCCGCGCGTCGGCGAGGTCGGCGCGATCCTGCTGGGGCTGGCGATCATCGCCCTGGTGGCTCGGAAGATGCCGGTCATCCCGGCGGGCATGATGATCGGGCTCGGCCTGGTCCTGGTCGCCCTGAGCCGGACCCGTACGGCGGCCGCGGCGGTCGGGTTCGGCCTGGTGCTCGCGTTGCTGCTGACCCGCAAGACGTGGGTCGGGCGGGTAGCGACGTTCGCAGTACCGGCGCTGGTCGGTCTGGTCTTCCTGTCCGTGCCGTCCCTGCATACGTGGCTGCTCCGAGGGCAGGGGGCCGCGCAGATCAGTTCGTTGAGCGGCCGGACCACCAGTTGGCAGTACGTGTTGGACGAGGACGTGTCTCTGCAGACCGCGATCATCGGGCACGGGCTCGGCAACAAGCGCGTGCTGCTGACGCGGGGTGAGGGCGACGTCGACGTGATGGCGATCGACAACAGTTGGCTCAGCCTCTACTGGGAGACGGGTCTGCTCGCTGTCACGATCGTCGGGATCGCGCTGATCGTCGCGTGGATCTCCGTGCTCCGCGCGCCCACGCCGTACGTGAAAGCTAGCGGCGCGCTGCTGCTCGGGTACGTCACCGCCGCCTCGCTGAACGAGAGCGGGCTGTCCGACCTGAGCTCGATGACCCTCCACCTGCTCGTCGCCGCCGCGGTCTGTGACGCCGACCGATTACGCGCCCGGGCCAGAGCTCTCACTTAGCTGGAGACACTGTCCTTGTCGAAGCCGGCCGCCTGCCATTGGGTCCAGGTCATCGTGCGGCCGCGGTAGGCGAAGCGTTCGGCCTGCTGGTCACCGATGCGGTAGGTGTTCCGGCTGAAGGTGATCGCGCCGTCCTGGGCGGGGGAGTTCTTGTTCTCGACCACTCCGGTACTGGCGGTCTCGGAGTCCATCACCACCTGGTTGGACTCGATCACGATGTCGCGCAGGACGTAGCGGCCGCGCGGTCCGTCGCCGCGGGTGCGGGACTGGATCGAGATGCCGTTGCGGTTGCCGCGGATCAGGTTGCCGGTGACGCGGACCTCGGACGACGTGTTGATGTTGATCCCGCCGCCGTCCCACAGACTCGGGCCCGAGTTCCGGCCGGTGCCGAACCCGTTGCCCTCGACGGTGTTCTGCTCGATCACGGCCTGGTAGCTGATCTCGTACCGGATCCCGTCAGCGGCGTTGTCCTTGATCCGGTTCCCCTTGATCACCCGGTCGTACTCCGCGATGTCGCTCCACATCCCGATGCCGCGGTTGGCCACGATGTCGTTGCGGGACACCTCACCGGACGACCTGGTCGACTTGATCCCGCCGGACTCCCAGTCGGCGATCCAGAATCCGTCGGTGTTGTTCCTGGTGACCAGATTCTCGGTGATCCGGACGCCCGCCGAGCTGTACTGCCCGATGCCGAGCTGCCCGTTGTCGGCCACCACATTGCGCTGCAGGACGGCCTTGTCGCCCTGGATGATCATGATGCCGACCGCATGGTTCCAGCGGACCTCGTTGTCGCTGACCTTCCAGCCGGTCCCGACCTGGAGCGCACCGCCTTGCGGCTTGCTGGCGAAGTGCTCGATGGTGAGGCCAGTGATCGTGACGTCGGTCGCGGACTTGTCGATCGCCGTCTCGGTCCGGGACAGCTCGACGTCGAGCTTCCGCACGTCGTCCGCCACGTAGATGGCGTTCGTGGCGTAGTCGCCGAAGAAGGTCCCGGGCTTCACCGCATCCCGTGACATCACGCGGGTTAGGTGCTTGCCGTTCACGAAGAGCTGCTCGCCCGGCCGGCAGGGGTTGGTCTTGTTGTCCTCGCACTGGCCCTTCAGCTCGTACGCCGCCGGCAGCGCGCCGCGAGCCACCCAGTACTCGCCGTCCCGTCGCCAGGTGGTGAGGGGGATCGAACCGGTCAACACAGCGCCTTCGCTACTGGCCAGCGTCGCGCCGGCTCCTGGCCTGATGGCGCTGGTGATCCGGTGCAGCCCTTTGCTGAAGCAGAACGTGGTGGCGGCCGGGTGCTGGTCGATCACCTGCTGCGGATCCTGCTCCGGCGTGACCGTGACTCCGGCGCACTTGGGCGCGAAGGCAGGGCCGATCGCATCCAGCTGGAGCTCATTGGCCGGGGAAGGAGGAGTTGCAACCGTTGGTTGGTCACTGCAAGCGCCCAGCATCAAGAGCAGCGCCGCGGCAACAGCGACCGAGGCAATCCCGCGACTCATCAAATCCCCCAAGAGCAGGCCCCGCCGACAAAGTTGCCCAACTCTAAGGGGTCAGCCGAGGTACGTGGTGCGGGCCAGGTTGTAGGCGAGGTCCTGGGCGACCTCGAACGCGTCGTCCTCGTCCAGCCGGTGCTCGAGCACCAGGTTCGCGAGGTAGCCCGCGTCGATCCGCCGGGCCAGGTCGTGCCGCGCTGGGATGGACAGGAAGGCGCGGGTGTCGTCGACGAAGCCGGTGGTGTTGTAGAAGCCCGCGGTCTCGGTCACGAGGTCGCGGAACCGCCGCATGCCACCAGGGCTGTCCAGGAACCACCACGGCGCGCCCAACCGGACACTCGGGTAGACGCCGGCGAGTGGAGCCAGCTCCCGCGAGTACGTGGTCTCGTCCACCGTGAACAGCACCATCCGGAACCCGTCGACATGCCCGAAGCGCTCGAGCACCGGCCGCAGCGACCTGGTGAACTCGGCCGCCACAGGGATGTCGTGCCCCTGGTCCGGCCCGTACGTCGAATAGATCCCGGCATGGTGATCCCGCAGTACGCCCGGGTGGAGCTGCATGACCAGCCCGTCCTCGGCCGACATCGCCGCCATCTGGAACAACATGTGCCCGGCGAACGCGGCGGCGTCGTCAGCGGACACCTCGGCGCGCAGCGCGTCGGCGTAGATCCGCTCGGCGGTCGCGCCGTGCAGGGGTACGGCGGCCGCGCTGAGGTGCCCGTGGTCCGTCGCCCGAGCGCCCGCGGCCACGAAGGCCTGACGTCGCTGCCTCAGCGCCTGCAGATAGCCGGCGTACGACGTGGTGTCGGTGCCGGCGAGTTCGCCGAGCTGGCGGGCGAGGTCGCTCCACCCCGGCCGGTCGACGTGGACCACAGCGTCGGGCCGGAAGGTCGGGATCACCCGGCCCGGCAGATCGGCGGCCACCTTGGCGTGCGGAGCGAGGTCGTCCGTCGCGGCATCGGTGGTGGAGATCACCTCGATGTTGAACTGGTCGAGCAACGCCCTCGGCCGGAACTGTGGTTCGGCCAGTCGCGCCGAGATCTCGTCGTACAGGGTGTCGGCCGTCTCGGCGGACGGGGCAACGGTGACTCCGAGGACCTCGGCGAACTCGTGTTCCAGCCAGTAGCGGCTCGGAGTACCGCGGAAGAGGTGCCAGTGGGAGCAGAACTCGCGCCAGATCTCGCGTGGTTCGGCGGTTCTGGTGCCGTCCCGCCGGGGCAGGCCGAGGCGGTCCGGCGGGACGCCCTGGGAGATCAGCATCCGGGTCACGTAGTGGTCCGGGACCACCAGCAGGTCGGCGGGATTGCCGAAGGGCTCGTCGGTCGCGAACAGGGTGGCGTCGACGTGTCCGTGCAGGCAGAGCAGCGGCAGTGCGCGGGTGGACTGGTGGATGCGCCGGGCCAGCTCGCGGGCCTCGCCGGCGGGCAGGGCACGGTCCGGGTGAGGCTGCAGAGCCTTCGGCATGGATCCTCCGTCAGACGTCGTGGCAATTCCTGCAAAGGATTGCAGTCCTGGCATTTCAGCACAAGTGGCGAGTCTGTGGCAGGCTTGTTGACACGCAGCTGCAACCGATTGCAGACTCTGCGCACCCGACCTTGGAGGTGGATGTGGCCGCGACCCTTCGTGATGTCGCCCGGCTGGCGGGCGTCTCCACCTCGACGGCCTCGCGGGCTCTGACGCTGCCCGAACGGGTCAACGCGGCGACCCGGGCGAAGGTCCAGGCGGCGGCGACCTCGATCGGCTACGCGCCGAACAAGGCGGCCCGCGGGCTGATCACCGGGCGGACCGGCACCATCGGACTGGTGCTGCCGGATCTCGCGAACCCGTTCTTCCCCAGCGTGGCGAAGGGCGTGCAGGCGCGGGCCCGGGCCGCCGATGTGGCCGTCTTCCTCGCGGACACCGACGAGGACGCCGCGGCCGAGGCCGGGCTGGTCCAGGCGCTGTCGAAACAGGTCGACGGCTTGATCCTCTGCTCGCCACGGATGTCCGTCGACGAACTGAACGCCGTCGCCGCCGACACGACGGTCGTCCTGGTCAACCGGCTGGTCGGCGACCTCCCGGCGGTGATCTTCGATCACCAGGACGGCATGCGCCAGCCGATCGCGCACCTGGTTGCCCTCGGCCACCGGCGGATCGCCTGGGTGGGTGGCCCTGCGACCTCCTGGTCCAGCGAGCAGCGCGGCAAGGGGCTGGCGGTCGCGGCCGCGGAGCTTGGAGTCGAGCTGATCGAGGTGGGCCATTTCCCGCCGCACTACGACGGCGGGATGGCGGCCGCTGACCAGGTGGTGGCCACCGGTGCGTCCGCTGTGGTCGCCTACAACGACCTGGTCGCGCTCGGCCTGCTTGCGCGCTTGCACACCCGGGGGATCGCGGTGCCGGGGGACTTGAGTGTGGTCGGGATCGACGACATCGCGATGTCCCGGATGGCCCGGCCCGCGCTGACCACCGTGCGAATGCCGAAGCAGCAGGCCGGCCGGCTCGCCGTGGAACTACTGCTCAGCCTGCTGGACGGTGTCGAGTCCGGCGCGCGCAAGACGCTGACGGTCGAGTTGATGGTTCGCGACTCGACCGGAGTGAACCAACGCCCAGAGGATGGAACGGTGTGATGGCGATCCCCGACGTACTGGTGCTCGGCGAGATCCTGGTCGAGCTCAGCTCCACCGAACCGCTCGACGCGGGCACGAACCTGACCCTCAACTTCTCCGGTGACGCGCTCAACGCGGCCGCTGCCTCCGCTGCGGCCGGCGCCCGGACCGCGCTGCTCGCGCGGGTCCCGGACGACGAGCTGGGCGATCGGCTGCTCGACCGGGTGGTTGCTCTCGGCATCGACACCTCCCTGGTCATCAGGGTGCAGGGTCAGCACGGTCTTTATCTGCAGCACGCTGATCCGTCCGGCGCGCGGGAGTTCACCTACGTTCGGCGGGGGAGCGCAGGCTCGGGGCTGGGGCCTGGCGATGTTCCCGTGGACCTGGTTGCCGAGGTAGGCGCCGTTCTCGCCAGCGGGATCGCTTGTGCGATCTCGCCGCTCTCGGCTCAAGCGGTCCGCGTGGCTGCCGCGAATTCCCGGTGCTTCGTCTACGACCCGAACTGGCGACCGAGGTTGGTGGATGCCGCCGGCGCGGCGGATCACCTGCGCGCGCTCGCGCAGTACACGAGGCTGGTGACGCCTGCCTGGCCCCGCGAGGCGCACCTCGTGAGCGCCTCCGACGACCCGATCGCAGCCTGTACCGCGCTCAGGGGGCTCGGCGTGCAGGCGGTCGCCTTGACCCGCGGGGTCGAGGGGGTCCTGCTGGACGACGGCGGGCGGATCGTCGAAGTGCCCGTGATCGAGGCTCCGACGGTCGTCGACCAGACCGGGGCGGGGGACTCGTTCGCCGGGACAGTGACGGCAAGGCTCGCGTTGGGCGATGAGTTGGTGGATGCCGTTCGGCTAGGTGTCGCGGCGGCCTCGTTGTCGGTCGGTGGACTGGGCGGGACCGGTTATGTCGCGACGCTCGAGGAGACCCGGGCGCATGCGGCCCACGGAACAGCGGAGGTATCGGCATGAGTCAGCGATTGTCCCTGGTGAACCTGCCGGCTGAGTTCGCCCCGGTGGTGGATCCGCGCGAACTGACGGTCGGGATCGTGCACCTCGGGCTCGGCGCGTTCCATCGCGCCCACCAGGCTGTCTTCACCGAGCAGGCGGCCCGGGTGACCGGCGACGCTCGCTGGGGGATCGCAGGAGTGAGCCAGCGATCGGCGAGCGTGCGAGACCAGTTGGCTCCGCAGGACGGCCTCTACTCGGTGCTCGAACGGGGGCTGGGAGCGCCGACCATCCAGGTGATCGGGAGCATCCGCGAGGTGCTGACCGCGCCGGAGGATCCGGAGGCGGTGGTCGCGCGGATCGCAGACCCAGCCGTGGCGGTGGTGACGCTGACTGTGACCGAGAAGGGCTATCGGGCTGCGGGTGGAGGCGGTCTCGACCTGACGGATCCGGAGATCCTGGCTGATCTTGCCGGGCGACCACCGAGGACGGTGGTGGGGCAGTTGGCTGCCGGGTTGGCGCGTCGCGCGGAGACCGGGGCGGCCCCGTTGACGGTGCTGTCCTGTGACAACCTGGTTGCTAATGGCCCCTTTCTCCGTCGGTTGATGACGGACTACGCGGAGGCCTCCTCGCTGAAGGGTTTGCCGGGCCAACTGGGGGCGGCGCGGTTCCCGGCGAGCATGGTGGATCGCATCGTGCCGGCGACCACGGCGGCCGATCGGGATGAGGCTGCGCGGTTGCTCGGCGTACGGGATGAGGCTGTGGTGGTGGCCGAGCCGTTCCTGCAGT
>NZ_DASRXP010000218.1:0-3961 GCF_035687465.1 Kribbella sp. | reverse complement strand
CCGTGGGCCGTACCGTCTACCGGATCGTGCAAGAGTCGCTGACCAACGTCCACAAACATGCGCGCGGAGCGACCACCGAGGTGCTGGTGAACGCGGCTCCTGGCGCGGGTGTCATGGTTCGGGTGACGAACGTTCGGCCGGTGGCGGCCGGCACGCTGCTGCCGGGCGCTGGCGCCGGCCTGGTCGGGCTTCGCGAGCGGGTGGACCTGTCCGGCGGGCGGCTGGCAGTGGGACCGACCCCGGACGGTGGTTGGCGGGTCGAGGCCTGGCTGCCCTGGTCCGACGGCAACGAGGGCAGCGTCAGCAAAGGCAGTGTCAGTAAAGAAGGGGAAGAAGAGCGATGACGCGGCTACTGATCGTGGACGACGAAGCGCTCGTCCGGGCCGGGCTGAAGATGATTCTGGAGTCGGCGGACGATCTCGAGGTGGTCGCCGAGGCCGACGACGGTGCGGACGCGGCCGAGATGGTCGTCCGGCACCGGCCGGACGTGGTGCTGATGGATATCCGGATGCCGCGGCTGGACGGCCTGGCCGCGACGCGGGAGGTCCAGGCGTTGCGGGATCCGCCGAAGGTCGTCGTACTGACCACGTTCGATCTGGACGACTACGTGTTCCGGGCGTTGCAGGCAGGCGCGAGCGGGTTCCTGCTGAAGGACACGCCACCGCGGGAGTTGGTCCAGGCGGTGCGGGTGGTCGCGGCCGGCGACGCGATGTTGTCGCCGGCGGTGACCAAGCGGCTGATCGGGCACTTCGCGGCGGATTCGCGGACCGATCGCCAGCGGGTGGCGCGGGAGCGGCTGACCACGCTCACCGAAAGGGAGCGGGAGGTGCTGGCCGCGGTCGCGGGTGGGCTGTCCAACGCGGACATCGGCAAGCGGCTGTTCATGAGCGAGGCGACGGTGAAGGCGCATGTCTCACGGGTGCTGGTGAAGCTGGACGCCACCAACCGGGTGCAGGTCGCGATCCTGGCCCACGACGCAGGCCTGCTCGACGGTTAGCCCTGGAGATGGGAAACCGGTCGCGCGCCGCCGGAGGGGTGGGGGACGGCGGCACACGACCGGTTTCGAGGTCAGCGTCCCGGGGGGAGTGGGCGCTGACGGGCTAGAGCATCAGGCGCGGCCGAAGGCCACGTTCTTGCTCCAGATCTTCGCCTTGGCGACGGGCTTGCCCGGCTTCGAGGAGTGCCACAGCATGTTGCCGCCAGCGTAGATGCCGACGTGGTACACGCTGCCGCCACCGCTCTTGAAGAACACCAGGTCGCCCGGCTTGGCGGCGGCGCGGCTGATGTGCTTGGTCGCGCTGTACTGCGAACGCGACGTACGCGGCAGCTTCTTGCCGGCCTTCTTGTACACGTAGCCGGTGTAGCCCGAGCAGTCGAAGCCCTTCGGCGTCGTGCCGCCGTACCGGTACGGCGTGCCCTTCAGCTTCGCGGCTTCCTTCAGCACCTTGGCGCGGAACGTGGTGGTCGTGCCGGTGCCACCGTGCAGCAGACCCTTCTGCGCGGCGTAGAACAGCGAGCGCCACGTGTTGTAGGTCATCGTGCCGGTGCGGGGCAGGCCCACCCGGCGCTGGAACTTGACGACCGCCGTGCGAGTGGCGGAGCCGTACCAACCACCGGCCGGCACATCCAGCGACCGCTGCACGTACTTGACGGCCCAGCCTGCGTCGCCGTAGCGCAGCAGCGGCTTGGACGCCACGGCCGAGTTCCCCCGGGCCCACGCGGCCGAGGAGGTCTTCGTGGTGCCGGTGGTGGCGGCGGAGGCGGCGCCGGGTGAAGCGACAACGCTCATGGCGGCTCCACCAGTGACTGCCAGGCCGACCGAGAGGACGGTGGCCGCGGCGCGGCCGGGGACGGCCGAGGACTTGCTGGTCTTGCGGTGCTTGCCCAGGGTGCGGCCGATCGGCCGCCGCGTACTGGACTCGCTGGACTTGACGGCGCGCGAAAGCGCTGTCCGTCGGGCAGTGACGGGCATGGTTGTCTCCCGACGCCTGTGAAGTTAGCTGTCGGGTTCGGGCTGAGAGTCAATAGCCCGGTCCGCTCCCGCGGACTTCACCCCAGGGACCCGACCACTCACGGTCGGGACCCAACTTCCTGGGTCCCCCACCCCTGCCATGGTGTTCGAGGGGAGCTTGTGTGCCTGGCAGGGCTCGGCGTTGACACACAGGCAGTTCGTCGTATTTGTCGAACCGCCGACGACTGTATAACAGAACGATCACGACGCAAACCCTCAGATCGACAGAGACCCTCCGGAAAGGCCCTGGACGGCTCTCTGACGGATCAGGGAGTCCAGGTGAACACCAGGTGTCCTGAGCGTGATTCCGGGGCTTTCAGGCGGCCGCACAGCGGATTTGTGTGACGCCGGTCACAGCAAGCAGTGGCTCTCTGTGACAACGAGCACAGTCAGTGCTCAGGCCTGCTCCGGCCGAGGAGTTCGACGAACCTTTCGAGCCCCACGTTGCCGCCTGAGAGCACGACCCCGACCCGCTCGGGGAGCCCTTCGATCCGGCCGGTCAGCAGGGCCGCGAGGGCACTCGCGCCGCTCGGCTCGAGGACGATCTTCAGCCGCTCGAACGCGAACACCATCGCGTCCCGGATCTCGTCGTCGCTGACCAGTTCGAAGCTGTCCACCAGCCGGCTGTTCACCTCGAAGGTCAGCTCACCCGGGATCGCGATCGCCTGACCGTCGGCGATCGTCCGCGGGATCTCGATCTCGACCCGCCGGCCCGCGGCCAGCGAGCGGGCGTGGTCGTCGCCCGCGGCCGGTTCGACGCCGATCATCCGGATGCCGGGCGAGAGGGTGGTGGCGGCGGTCGCGCAACCGGCCATCAGTCCGCCGCCGCCGACGGGGACCAGCAGTGCCCCGAGCTGCCCGACCTCCTCGATCAGCTCGAGCGCGACCGTGCCCTGACCGGCCATCACGTCGTAGTGGTCGTACGGCGGGATCAACGTCAGCCCCCGGGTCTCCGCGAGTTCCAGCGCGATCGCGGTCCGGTCCTCGGTGTACCGGTCATAGGTGACCACCTCGGCGCCGTACCCGCGAGTGGCCGCGACCTTGGTCGGCGGCGCGTCCGCCGGCATCAGGATCACCGCGCTCGTCCCGGCCAGTGACGCCGCGAGGGCGACCGCCTGCGCGTGATTGCCCGACGAGTACGCCGCGACGCCGCGCCCGAGTTGTTCCGCGGTCAGCCGGCTGACCGCGTTGTAGGCGCCCCGAAACTTGAAGGCCCCGATCCGCTGGAAGTTCTCCGCCTTGAGGAACACCTCGGCCCCGACCCGGTCGTTCAGCGTTCGCGACGTCAGTACCGGCGTACGGTGAGCTGCTCCACCGATCCGCTGTGCCGCGGCCTGGATGTCCTCGAAGGTCAGCATGATTCAGAACTTATCGTCAGACGTGTCAAGGCCGCCGGGTCGGCTCCGTACTGATAGCGAAGCGGCTCCCAGCGGGGGAGCCGAGAGTCGAGGAGACAGCGTGAAGTACCTACTGGTCCTGAACATCAACCCCGACGTGCTGAGCGCGCTGACCGAGGACGAGCAGCAGGCCATCTTCAGCGGGCACGAGAAGTTCCTCGCCACCGTGACGGAGTCCGGCGAGTTCCACAGCACGGTCGCACTGGCCGAGCCGGCCAAGACCGCGGTGGTCAAGGTGCGCGACGGCGTACCGGCGGTGACGGACGGGCCGTTCCTGGAGGCGAAGGAGTTCCTGGCGGGCTACTACCTGCTGGAGTGCGAGACGCCGGAGCGGGCGTACGAACTGGCCGCGATGATCCCGGACGCGGGGATCGAGGGTCTCGGTGTCGAGGTCCGGCCGGTGGTCCACCAGGTCGGCCTCTGACATCCCCCTTCCGCATCCTTCGGTCCCACTTCGCCCTTATCGGGAGAGGCAGTCGGCGCCGCCGACGCCTCCCGATAAGGGCGAAGTGGGACCGAAGGATGCGGAAGGGGCAACGGTCAGGACGTCTGG
>NZ_DASRXP010000217.1:0-35120 GCF_035687465.1 Kribbella sp. | reverse complement strand
CAGGTCGCCGTCCGCGTCGGCGATGAACGCGCGCAGGTCGTCGTGCCAGTCGGCGAACGACTCGAGCAGCGCAACCTTCGCCTTGTCCACATCGGAAAAGTCGATCGCGCCCGACGTAGCCCACTCGGCTTCAGCCTGCAGTGCGACGTAGATGTGCAGCGATCCATCGGGATCCCGGTGGCCGAGGATTCCCTTGCCCTCGTCGAGCGCGAACAGCACCCCCGGCCCGACCAGCTTCGCGGCCCGGGGATGACGAGTGTCGGCGTCCTCCAGGTTGAGCTCGACGAACGAGAGCCCGGAGTACAAGGGTTTCGCGTCCGACAGCAGCGGGCGCACCTTCGACCAGGCGCCGTCGGCGCCGATCAGCAGGTCGGTGGTGATGGTGCTGCCGTCGGCCAGCGTCACCTCGTGACGGCCGTTGGCGAGGGGCCGGGCACCGGTGAGCTTCGCGCCCCAGCGAACCGTCCCATCCGGAAGCGAGTTGAGCAGCAGGTCGCGGAGCGAGCGACGGTTGACCTCGGGCCGGTCGCGTTCGCTGCTGCCGTCGCCATCGTCGTCCTCCGCGAGAAGGACGGTGGCGTGCTTGTCGAGGACGCGGGTCGCCTCCCCGCCTTGGTGCACGAGGGCGCGGAACTCGTCGTACAGGCCGGCCGCCCGCAGCGCCCGCTGGCCGGACTCGACGTGGAGGTCGAGCATGCCGCCCTGGGTCCGCGCCGTCGGCGAAGCGTCCAGGTCGAAGACGGCGGACTCGATGCCGTTGAGGTGCAGGACGCGAGCGAGGGTGAGCCCGCCCAGTCCGGCACCGATGATGGCGATGGAATGATATGTAGTCATAGCGAAGTCCCTTCCCGTGGCGTGCTCGAGATCCCGTTGATCAGCACGCGAATTCCCCACTCCAGCCGCGCGTCGCCCGGCCCGGCGAACAGGTCGTCGCCTTGCTCCGCAAGCCGCGGATGCGTCTCGGCGGAGACCGTCCGTACTGCGTCCACCGCCGCTTGCCACTCCCCTGCTGACTCCGAGCCGGCGTGCTCCACAGCTGTAGCTGTCGCGAACTGCAGGAGGAGGTCGATCCCCCAGCCCGCCTGGCCCTTCGGCACGCCACCTTCACTGAGCAACGCGAGGAGCGACTCGATCAGCCGTAGGTAGTTCTTCCCGGAAGGCCTCGCCAGCAGAGCCGACTGCGCGAGCCCCGGATAGTCGAGCAGCATTGCGGTGTAGGACTGAAGTACCTGCGTGAGCCTGGCCTGCCAGTCACCTGTTTCCTTGACCGGCGTGAGATCCACCGCCCCGAGCAGTTCGTCCAGCACGGCCGCATGGAGCTCCGCCGTGTTCCGCACGTAGACGTACAGCGAAGCGGCTCCGGTATCGAGCTCCTGCGCCAACCGCCGCATGGTCACCCGCGCCAGACCCTCGGCGCGCATCAACTCCACGGCCGTCGCCACGATCCCGCTCCGCGTCAACGCCGCCTTGGCCGGCCGCTCCCGCCGACTCCGCGGTCCCGCCTTCTCATCAGTCACGAAGCGAGCCTAACGAACATGTTCGTAACAAACAAGTTCGTAACGAACACGTTCGCCTTCATCAGCAGGTTGCGTCCGAAGAACCTTGGGCTATAGCGCAAGGTTCTTCGGACGCAACGTGGCTTTAGGGGGAGAGTCGGGCGGACTGGACGGTGCTGAGGGTGGTGAGGGCGGTGGCGAGGTGAAGTTTGGCGCCGGCCTGCTCCAGCAGGTTCACCGCGCGGATCGCGGCCTCCTCCGCTTCGGGCAGCCGGCCGGTCTTCGAGTAGACCGCGGCAAGCGCCGTCGCGACCTGGCCTTCCAGGACGGCCATCTCCAGCGGCTCGCACACCTGGGCCGCGAGCTCGGCGTTGGACACGGCGAACTCGAGCTGCTCGTTGGCCAGCCTGGCCAACGCCAGCCCCAGCATCGCCCGGACCTCGACCTCGAGGGACCCAACGTGCCTGGCGAGCGACAAAGCGATGTGGAATCGGTCGATGGCCTCGTCGTAACGCTCCAGCCCGTGCAACGCAGTGCCAAGCGTCGCCTGGACCTCACACTCGGTCCGCACGGCGCCGACCTCCCGCGCGACGCCCAGCGCCTCCCGGGCGGCCCTTTCGGCCGCGTCGAAGTCGCCACCGTCACGATGAATGAGGGCGAGCGCCCCCACCGACATCGCCACCTCGGGCCGCCGGCCCAGCCGTCGGACCGCCGCGATCTCGATGGTCATCAGCGAGCCCGCGAGGTCGATCTGGCCCAGGTCCTGGTAGACGGTCGCGGTCACGTGCAGCGACGCGTTCTCGCCAGGACCCTCGCCCAGCGCCTCGTATTGGGTCCTTGCCTCGGATGCCGCCGCCAGCGCCTCCTCGAGCTTGCCGCTCTGGTGCAGAGCCACCGCCATGTTGCTGGACGCCATCGCCAGCTGCCGTTGGTCGCCGGTACGCCGTGCTGTGTCGGCGGACTGCCTGAGCCATTTGACCCCGGCAATCGCGTCCCCGCTGTCGGCCTCCGCAATCCCCAGGTGGTTGAGCACGCTGATCTCACCACGGACGTCGCCGGCCGCCCGATACAACAGCAACGCTCCGAGCAAGGCCTGCCGTACGGCTGCAGTGTGGCCGCCGTGGAGCAGTGTCATGGCTCGAGCGCGCTGCATCGCGCCCGTGGCCAGCGTCGCGCCGGCTCGTTCGGCGGCGCGCAGCCCTGCGTCGACGACGAGCTGCCAGTCGGCCAGGTGACCGCGGTCGGTGAAGTAGCTCGTCAGCTGATCAGCGAGAAACCACGCCTGCTCGAGCGGTCCGTTGGCCTCGGCATCCAGCACGGCCGCGACCAGGTTCGGTCGCTCGGCATCCAGCCAGTCCAGCGCCTGGGCGACGTCCAGGTCCGCGCTGTCATCGATCGGCTCACGCAGCGGCATGCGCAACTTGTGCGGTGCGAACACTTGCACCGCCGCCGCCGTCTTCCGCAGGTAGAACCCCAGCACTCGCACGCGAGCCGCGTCCCGGCCCGGGTCCAGCTTCGCGTGCTCGGAGGCGTAGATGCGCAGCAGGTCGTGGTGCTGGAACCGACCCGGCCGGTACCGCTGAACCAGATTCGCCTCTACCAGCAGTTCCAGCTGCCGCTGCGCGTCGCCGTACGACGACTCCGCCAGCGCGGCGGCTGTCTCTACGGTGAAGTCGCGTCCAGGGACGAGTCCGAGCAGCCGGAACATCCGCGCCGAGCCCGCCTCGAGTGCCCGGTAGGACGTGTCGAACGCGTTGCGCACGGCCGCATCGGGATCACCCGCGACCGCCAGGTGCGCGAGCCGGTCGCCGTCGCGGAGGTCCTCGAGATAGCGCGACAGTTCGAGATCCGCCCGGATCGCGAAGTTCGACGCCGCGATCCGCAGGGCGAGTGGCAGATGACCACACAGGTCGGCCAACTCCCCCGCCTCGTCGCCATCCACAGAGTGGTCCCGCAACAGCCGGGCAAGCAGGAGCGCGGACTCGTCGGGTTCGAGCTGTCCCACGACGAGCCGATGCGCACCTGCCAGCGCTGTCAGCCCACCAAGGGCCGCACGAGAAGTGACCAGTACTGCGCTGCTCGGCGCGCCCGGCAGGAACGGCCGGACCTGATCTACCCTCGCCGCATCGTCAAGTACTACGAGCACCTGACGACCGGCCAGCCGCGAACGCAACAACGCCGACCGGGCATCGAGCCCGTCCGGCAGTTCGGACCGCGAGACACCGGAGGACACCAGCAGTTCGGCCAGGACCACCTCGGGATCGCGAGGCTGCTCACTCGCACCCGCCAGATGGACGTACCACTGCCCGTCGGGGAACAGCGACCGGATCCGGTGCGCGACGTGGATCGCCAGCGCCGACTTCCCGACCCCGGGCGGTCCCGACACCGCGACGATCGGCACTCCGCCGGCTGGATCGGTGAGCGCCTTCTCGACCCGGCTGATCAGCTCGTCGCGTCCGGTGAAATGCGGTACCTCGAGCGGAAGCTGGTTGTGCACGGACCAGACTTGCCGCGGTTCCTGCTCCTGCTCAGGCGGCGGAGCCAGTCGCACGTCTCCGACCAGGACCGCCTGCTGCAGCTCGCGCAGTTCCGGTCCGGGGTCGATCCCGAGTTCGTCGGCCAGCGTCCGCCGTACGGACTGATAGGCCGCGAGGGCGTCCGCCTGCCGGCCACAGCGGTACAGGGCCACGATCAACTGGGCCCAGATCCCTTCCCGCAAAGGATGTTCGGCAGTGAGGGCCCGCAGCTCGGGGACCAGTCTGGCGTGCAGGCCGAGGCGGAGATCAGCCTCGATCCGGCGCTCCAGCACGCTCATCCGGGTCTCGATCAGAGCGGGAACGTCCTGGCGGTGCAGCCCTTCCGAATCCAGGTCGCTCAGCGGCGCGTCACCCCACAGGTCAAGGGCTTGATGGAGCAAGGCCGCTTCCGTTGTGTCGTCACCGCCGGCCAGAGCATCCGCCTCCGCGACCAGCGCGCGGAACTCGAGCAGATCGAACTGCTCGCGGTCGACCTGGACGAGATAGCCGTCCTGGCTGGTCCGCACCAGCCGCCCATCGTCCTCGAGGGCGGTGCGCAGGCGGGTGACATAGGTCTGAACCGCGGCACGAGTGTTGACCGGCGGATTCTCGCCCCACACCCGATCCGCCAGCACACCCAGCGGCACCGGTTGTCCCGCTCGTAGCAGCAAGGTGGCCAGCAGGGTTCGGGGCTTGCCGGCGAGGGCCACGGGCTCGCCGTCCCGCAGTACGGTCATCGGCCCCAGCACGATGAATCGCAGCCTGCTCGTCACAGAGGCGCCCCCTCAGCTCGCCGAGTGAGGCCCCCATCGTAGTGGCAGAAGGGGGCCCGGTCAGCGGTCAGCTGACCGGGCCCGCTGCTCAGGCGAAGATCTTGAGTTCGTAGATGCGGGCGGCCGGGTCGGTGGTCTGGGTCGGGGTGGTGATGTTCAGGCGAACGTAGCGGGCGGTGACGCCGGTGACGGTGTGGGTCGTCACGGCGGCCGTGTTGGCAGTCACCGTTGCGCGCGTGGTCCAGGTCGAACCGTTGGGCGAGGTCTGGATCGTGAACGCCCTGGTGTTGAAGGACGCCGCCTCACCTCCGGCCGCTGCGTGGGTCACCTCGAACTTGCCGAGAGCCTGGGACGAACCCAGGTCGACCTGCAAGAACTTCGACGCCGCCAGCGAGCAGAACTTGTCGGAGTTGCCACCGGAGACGCTGCCGTTCACAGACTTCGCCGGTCCCTCGGTCGAGGCGCACGCGGCCGAGCCCGTCGCGGGCTTGTTCAGCGCGAGATTCACCGGACCTGTCGTACCGGACATCGCCGACGTCATCTCGCGAGCCCACTGCCACGGAGCCGCGGTGCCACCCGGGTCCGAGTTGAAGTACTCCCAGCCGTCGACACCACCGAAGGCCGGGTACTTCGCGACCAACGCGGCCAGCGTGTTCTTCAGCGTCGGCAACGCCACGTAGCCGCCGCAGTTGGCCGAGTTCGTGACCACGCCGGTGACGACCTTGTTCGGCGTGAACAGGCCGCGGTTGATGATGTTGTCGTAGCCCGTGGTGTTCGCCATCGAGCCCCAGCCGCAGTAGAACTGCGCGTTGTACCAGTCGATCTTCGAGCCGCGATCACGCTCGAGGGTCTCGTAGTTGAACCCGGACAGGTTGCCGCCGCCGCTCAGCGCGGTCGCGACCGGCGCCAGCGTGATGACGAAGCCCGTCCCGAAGTCGGTGGTGAGCTGGTCGATCAGCCGGTTGATGCCGGCCTGCGACATGTTCTCCTCGACGTCCAGGTCGAGCCCGTCCAGCCCGTACGTCGTGACCAGGTTCTTCAGCCTCGGGTAATACTTGTCGAACTCGGTGTCGAGCCGCTGGAAGCTGCCCTGCGCGGCGCCGCCGACGAAGGCCGACACCTTCACCCCCTTGGCCTGCATCGCCTTCAGGTCCGCCCACATCTGGGTGAACTTGGCGGCCTCCGGCGGGTCGTCGTTGAGGTGCACGACCTCCGGGTCGAGGTGGATCGCGCCGACCAGGACGTTGGTGACACCGGTGGTGTTGTCCGTCATCGCCTTGGGCGAGACGTAGACATTGTTCAGGTACTGCGTCTGGTAGTAGACGACCACGCGCTTGCTGTCAGCCGTAGTACCGGCTTGTGCGGCGGGAGCGGACAGCAGTGCGGCGCCGAAGACGGCGGCAGTCGCAGCAGCTAGGGCTTTACGGAACATCAGAACTCCTTCGAACCAAACCAGATGGGCGGTGGGGATGGTCGAACAAGTGGGGTTCTACCCCTTCACGGCGCCCTCCTCAACGCCCTTGAAGAAGAATCGCTGCAGGGTCGCGAACACGATCACGATCGGGATGAACGCGATCATGGTGCCGGCGGCGATCAGCCGCGGGTTGTTGCTGAAGGTGCCGGACAGATACTGCAGCCCGACGGTCAGGGTGTACTTGTCCGGGTCGGTGAGCACGATCAACGGCCAGAGGAAGTCGTCCCAGGCCCCGATGAACGCGAAGATCGCCACCACGCTGATCGTGCCGCGCACCGAAGGCAGGCCGATGTGGACGAACCGCTGCCAGACGTTCGCGCCGTCCACGATCGCCGCCTGGTCCACCTCGATCGGCAGCGAGCGGAACGCGTTGTACATCAGCAGCACGTTCAGCGCCCCGATCATGCCGGGCAGCGCGACCCCGAACAGCGTGTTGGCCAGTCCGAACTCGCGCACTGTCACGTACTGCGAAATGATCGTCACCTCACCGGGCAGCACCAGCGTGGCGAGGAACAACCCGAGCACGAGCTTGCGACCCCGGAAGTTCAGCCGCGAGATCGCGAAGCCGGCCAGCGACGACCCGATGATGTTGCCCCCGACAACCAGGACGGCGACCTGCAGCGAGTTGCGCATGTAGTCCCAGACCGGGATGGTGTCGGCCACCTCGGCGTAGTGCGACAGGGTCGGCTGCGACGGCAGTAGCCGCGGGATCCGGGTGTAGATGTCCTCCCCCGAACCCTTCAGCGAGGTGGACAGCTGCCACAGGAACGGCCCGATCGTGATGATCAGGACGAACACGAGCAGTACGTAGCGGACCACCTTCTCCCGCGGAGACAACGAGTTGAACCCGAACGTCCCCTTCTTCCGCCGCTTGCCCGCAGTACCAGCAGCCTCCGGAACTGCGACAGGCCGCGCCGGGTCGGTCACAACACTCATGCGTCGGCCGCCTTCCGGTTCAGTCGCGCGAGCGCGAGCATCGGGACGACGGTGACGAAGAACAGCACGATCGACAGCGCGGAGGCATAGCCGAGGTTGCCCTCGAAGCCCTGGCTGTACTGCTGGATCAGCATCACCACCGAGTTGTCCCGGCCCCCCGGGCCGCCCTTGCCACCGCTGAGGATGAACAGTTCGGAGAAGACCCGGAGCGCCGACACCGAGATCAGGATCGAGATCAGGATCATCGTGCCGCGCACCCCCGGAATGGTGATGTTGGTGAACCGCCGGAACGCGCTGGCGCCGTCGACGGCCGCGGCCTCGTGCAGTTCGCGGCCGACGTTCCCGAGGGCGGCCAGGTAGATGATCATGTAGTACCCGAGCCCCTTCCAGATCGTCAGGCTGATCGCGCTGAGCAGCAACAGCCACTGGTCACTCAGGAACGGCAGCGGCCCGGAGATCACGCCGAGCTTCTCGGCCAGGCCGTTGACCAGGCCGCGATCGTCCAGGATCCACTGCCAGATCAGCGCCACCACCACGGCCGAGGCGACCACCGGGGTGTAGAAGGCGGTCCGGAAGAAGGTGATCCCGGGCAGCTTCTTCTCCACCAGCACGGCGAGCAGCAGCGGCAGGATGGTCAGGAACGGCAGGCAGACCACCATGTAGATGACGCTGTTGAGCAGCGCCCAGCGCAACTGCTCGTCGTGCAGCAGGGCCTCGAAGTTCTTCAGCCCCACATAGGTGCCGCCGCCGATCGGCCTGGCGTTGGTGAACGACAGGATGACGGTGTTGATCGACGGCCAGAGGTTGAACACCAGCAGCCAGGCGAGTGCCGGGACCACCAGTACCCACGGCGTGAACCAGCGGTGGTAGCGCATCGATCAGGAGGCGAGCAGCTGGTTGGCCTTGGCCACCGCGGCGTCGAGGGCCTGCTGGGACGTCACCTTGCCGGAGATCGCCAGCGAGATCTGCTGGTTGATGAAGTCCTGGGTGGCGCCGCTGATCACCGGCGGCTGCAGCACCTTCGCCTTGGCCAGCGACTCGAACGCGAGCACCTTCGCGTCGGACTCCGGCGTCCCGTCGCTCTTGGAGAAGTACGGGTCGTTCGCGGACGCCTTGGTGCTGGGGAAGATGTTGACGATCTTGGCGAACGCGGCCTGGTTCTCGGCGTTGGTGACGAACCGGGCCAGGGCGATCGCGGCCGCCTGGTTCTTGGTCTTGGCCGACACCGACAGACCCTGCACGTACAGCGGCGGGGTGTCCAGCGCGGGCGACGGGACGACCTTGCCCTTCAGCGACGGGTTGTCCTTGGTGAAGTCCTGGATCGCGGCGCCACCGCCGGTCGTCCAGGCGACCTTGTTCTGGGTGAAGAGCTTGGAGTTGCCCAGGTACTCCTGGGTCAGGATGTCGCGCGGCAGGTAGCCGGCCTTGTAGGCGGCGGCGTACTTGTCCAGCAGCGCGGCGGCCTCCGGGGTGTTGAAGGTGAAGCTCTTGCCGTCGTCGGCCAGCACCTTGACGCCGGCGTTGGTGAAGTCACCGATACCGGGCAGCCGGCTCATCATGTACTCCTTGCCGCCGGACTTGTCGTGCATCACCTTGGCGGCGGCGAGTAGTTCGTCGAAGGTCTTCGGCGGGTTCTTCACGTCCAGCCCGACGGCCGCGAACTTGGTCGCGTTCCAGTAGTCGATGTCGGTGTTCAGGTACCAGGGGTAGCCGAAGGTGCCGTCCTGACCCTCGTACTTGTAGGCCGCGACGCCACCCTCGACGTAGTCCTCGGCGATCTTCGGGTCGGCCGCGCCGACGTCGAGCAGCATGCTCTGCTTGGTCAGCGGCAGGGCAAAGTCCGGCGGCAGGTTCACCACGTCGGGCAGCTGACCGGCCGAGGCCTGGCTCAGCACCTTCTTGTCGTAGCCGTCACCGGGCTGGTCCAGCCAGGTCACCTTGGTGCCCGGGTACTTGGCCTCGAAGGCCTTGATCACGCCCTCGACGTACGAGGTGAACTTCGGCTTCAGGGCCCAGGTCTGGAAACTGACCTCACCCGTCACCTGGGCATTCGCGTCCACGGTCGGCTTACTGTCGGCCGAGGTGTCGCCGGACGAACCGAGGCCACAGCCGGCGAGGGTGAGTGCCGCGACGGCAAGAGCGGCCACCCCGGTCAGACGACGACTACGCATGAGTTTCTCCTGAAGTGATAAACCGGTATAGCTCCTGCACTATCCACATCGTAGAATCCGCTGTCAAGGGGACAACCAGGTGAGGGGAGGGCGGATGGCAAGACCAACCATCGCCGACATCGCGGACAAGGCCGGCGTCTCGAAGGGGGCGGTCTCGTTCGCCCTGAACGGGCGTCCCGGGGTCAGCGACGCGACCCGCGCCAGGATCCTGGCGATCGCCGAGCAGATGAGCTGGCGACCGCACAGCGCCGCCCGCGCTCTCGGTGCGTCCCGGGTCGACTCCGTCGGCCTGGTGATCGCCCGGCCGGCTCGCACCCTGGGGGTCGAACCGTTCTTCGCCCATCTGTTCTCCGGCTTGCAGTCCGGCTTGTCGGCGCAGTCGATCTCGCTGCAGTTGCTGATCGTCGAGGACACCGAGGCCGAGATCGCGGTGTACCGGCGCTGGGCCTCCGAGCACCGGGTGGACGGCGTGATCCTGGTCGACCTGACCGTGCGCGACCCCCGGGTGGACGCGCTCAAGGCGCTTGAGCTGCCCGCGGTGGTGGTCGGCGGCCGGGGCGGGAAGGGCGCGCTGGCGTCGGTCTGGGCCGACGACCGGGACGCGATGCTGTCGATCGTGGAGTACCTGGCCGCGCTCGGTCACCGCCGGATCGCCCACGTCGCCGGGACCCCGAACTTCCAGCACACCCAGCGCCGGATGCGGGCCCTGAAGGATGCCGCGCCGCGGCTCGGGCTGCTCGACGCGCCCTCGCTGCCGACCGACTTCAGCGACGCCGAAGGGGCCGCGATCACCCGCAAACTGCTCTCCCACGCGGTCCGCCCGACCGCGATCGTCTACGACAGCGACGTGATGGCGGTGGCCGGGCTCGGAGTCGCGATGGAGATGGGCGTCTCGGTGCCGGGCGGCCTGTCGATCGTGGCCTTCGACGACTCGATCCTGACCCAGTTGATGCACCCGGCGCTGACCGCACTGTCCCGGGACACCTTCGAGTTCGGCCGGCAGGCGGCCGAGGTACTGCTCGAGGTGATCGCCGATCCCACCGTGACGATCAACCGCCGGACGGCCGACCCCGTCCTCACCGTCCGCGAGTCCACCGCGGCGCCGGCCGTCACAGGCAACACAACCCACGGGGGCACCCGCGAGCTCGCCTGATCATTCGCCCCCTTTTCACCCTTAGGTAAGCGGGTCAGGTACAGGCTGTGGGGAGGGGTGAAAAGGGGGCGAATGATCAGCCGGGTTCGCGGCGCGCCGGCCGGGGAGGTCTTGCCCGTCCCGACTTGGCTGGCGTATTTGGCTAAACCGATTTAGCATCCTCGCATGCTCTTGGATCCCGTCCTGCCGCGGTTCGGCGCGAACTACGTCCCGTCGGCCGGCTGGTTCTACAGCTGGCTCGACTACGACGCAGCGGCCGTCCGCCGCGACCTCGCCGACCTGGCCGCGCTCGGGCTTGACCATGTCCGGGTGTTCCCGATCTGGCCGTGGATCCAGCCGAACCGGGGCATCATCCGGGAGCGCGCGATCTCCGACCTGCTGGACACCATCGACGCCGCCGCCGAGGTGGGGCTCTCTGTCGCGGTCGACCTGATCCAGGGTCACCTGTCGAGCTTCGACTTCCTGCCCTCCTGGGTGCTCACCTGGCACCGGGCCAGCCTGTTCGAGGACCCGATCGTCCGCGACGGCCTGACGGCGTACGCCGAGGCGGTGGCGCGCGCGGTCGCCACCCGGCCGAACGTCTTCGCGATCACCCTCGGGAACGAGGTGAACAACCTGTGGCCCGACAGCACGACCACGCCCGAGTCCTCCACGAGTTGGGCGCAGGACCTGCTGGTCACGGTGAAGAAGGCGGCTCCGGACGTGCTCGCGCTGCACTCGGTGTTCGACGACGCCTGGTACAAGCCCAACCACCCTTTTCTCCCGGTCGACGTGGTCGATCTGGGTGAGCTGAGCACCGTTCACTCGTGGGTTTTCAACGGGGTCTCACGGGTGGACGGCCCGCTCGGCCCGGCCACGCTGACGCATGCGGACTACCTGGTCGAGCTCGCGGTAGCCACCTCGACCGATCCGGACAGACCCGTCTGGCTGCAGGAGATCGGCGTACCGGGGCCTGACATCCCGGTGGACCTGCAGGCGGAGTTCACCCGGCGAACGGTCGAGGCGGTCGTGCACAACCCGGCACTGTTCGGCATCACCTGGTGGTCGTCGCACGACATCGACCGGCGGCTGCTGGACTTCCCGGACCGGGAGTACGACCTCGGCCTGTTCACCGTCGACCACCAGCGCAAACCGGCGGCCGACGCCCTTGCCGAAGTGATCGCCGAGATCCGCTCCACCGGAGTACAGGCTCAGCCAGCGACCACCCTGGTCAGCCCGGTCGACCTCCGCACCGAGCCCCACCGCCGCGCCGAGATCGCCCCGGGCAGCCCCTTCCACCTCTCCTGGGTCGCCGCCCGCGCCCACTCCGCCGTCCGCATCGTCTTCCCCGCCTAACGCGAGTCGATCAGGGTCTGGATGCCGTCGAGGATGCGGGTCAGGCCGAACTCGAGATCGTCGTCGAGGCCGTCCTCGTACTCCTGGTTCGTATAGAGAGCAGTCAGCATCGGGTAGTCGCCGGCAGCCAGTCGCGGGACCAGGAAGGCGCCGACTTCGGCTGACTGGACCGGCGCGGAATCGCTCGCCTCGAGCTGCCGGGCCAGGTTGGCGTAGCTGCGGACGTAGCCGTCGAGCAGCAGCACGCAGCCCAGGTTGTCGTGCTGATTCAGCCCGGTGTCGTCCAGGATCTGCAGCAGTACCTCGACCCAGCTGAGCAGATTCGGAGTCGCCGGCGCACCGCGGATCGGGACGTCCAGCAGCCACGGCCGTTCGGCATAGCGCTCGACCTGGGCATACACCCAGGCCTGCGCCCCCTCGCGCCACCCGTCGGCGGCGAGCTCGGGCGCCCGGCCCCAGGCCGTCTCCGCGACCAGCACGATCAGCTCGTCCTTCGACCTGACATACCGGTACATCGCGTTCGTACTGACGCCCAGGTGCGCCGCGATCTTCTGCAGCGAGATCGCCTCGAACCCCTGGCTGTCGCCGAACGCGATCCCGGTCGCGACGATCTGCTCGACCGTGAAGGCCGCCTTGGGTCCGCGGCGCTGCACGGGGTGTACGCCCCAGGCCAGCGCCAGCCCTGGCGGCAACTGCTCGCGGTCCTGACCCATGCCTCCATCCTTCCGCACCCGGTGCTCTCTGCACAGGAAGGCCTGACACCCCGCGGGTGGGGGACCTAGACCCACCGCGGAAACGGGTTCCAGCGCCCTCCATCGTGAAACTGTTCAGCCCATACAGTGTTTCACATCGGACACCGAGAAACACCGGAGGAAGGAACCCTCATGAACACCCTGAACGCCACCCTCGGCCCCCTGCTGGCACCGGATGAACTGCCGCTGAGCTCCACCGACAAGCAGGCCGCCCACGCCAAGCTCGAGAGCGCTGCCCGCCAGGGTGCGCTGACCGCACGCCAGGCGGCAGACCGGCACGAACAGCTCGACACCGCTCAGGTCCGTGGTGAGCTGCGACAGGTCTTCGCCGGCCTGGAAGACGCCGTACCGCCGTCCGGGCTGACCCTCGCGCTGCGGTTCGCCACGGCCGGCTGGCTGGCGGTCTGCGTCATCCAGTTCGTGATCTGGGTGATTCTGGCGTGTTTCGGCCACTTCGACGGGCCCTGGTGGCTCTGGTCCGACCTCGGGCTGGGTCTGGGCGTCGCGATCCTGTGGTGGACGAACGAGTCGTACCACCGCAGGTCCGTCCTGGACGCGAAGGCGAGCCGATGACCGCTCCTGTCCAGCTCGCGGAAGTCCGCAAGGTGTACGGCACCGGGCCCAGCGCGGTCACCGCGCTGGGCGGTGTCAGCTACTCCTTCACCGAAGGCACCTTCACCGCGGTGATGGGTCCGTCCGGTTCCGGCAAGAGCACGCTGCTGCACTGTGCCGCCGGACTGGACGAGCCCACCGCGGGTGAGGTCCACCTGACCGGCATCCCGTTGCACGGCCTGAACGAGACCGCCCTCACCGAACTCCGCCGGGAACACGTGGCCTTCGTGTTCCAGGCGTTCAACCTGATGCCCGCGCTGACCGTCCGGCAGAACGTGGTCCTCCCGATGACGCTGGCGGGCCGCTTCCCGGACCAGGCCTGGGTGTCCGAGGTGATCCAGCGCGTCGGCCTCGGCGACCGGACCAGGCACCGTCCGGGCGAGCTGTCCGGCGGTCAGCAGCAGCGGGTGGCGATCGCCCGCGCGCTGGCCGGCCGGGCGGCGATCACGTTCGCCGACGAGCCGACCGGTGCCCTGGACACCCAGACCGCGCTCGAAGTCCTGACCCTGCTGCGGGACCAGGCGCGGGCCGCCGGCCAGACGATCGTGATGGTCACCCACGATCCGGTCGCCGCCTCGTACGCCGACAACGTCGTCTTCCTGGTCGACGGCCAGATCGTCTCGGAATCGCCTGCTCCGACAGCCGAGTCGGTTGCCGCCGAACTCGCGAAACTCTCCCGCCTGAAGGTGACGACATGATCCGGTTAGCTCTTTCCAGTCTGCGGTTCCGCACCGCGGCCTTCCTCGCGATCTTCATCGCCGTCGTCCTGGGCAGTTCGCTGATGAGCGCGGCCGGCGGACTGCTCGAGACTGGGCTGCGACTGAACGCGGCGCCACAGCGCCTGGCCGCCGCTCCGATCCTTGTCACCGGCCGTCCCGCCTACCACCCACCGAACGGCTCGGGATCCGTCGCCTACCCCGAACGGCACGGCGTCGACACCGCTCTCGCCAACAAGCTCGCCCGTACGCCGGGCGTAGCGAAGGTGGTTCCTGACGTGTCGTTCCCAGCTGTGGTTGCTCCGGGCAAGGACACGTTGACCGGTCATGGCTGGACCTCGGCCGAGCTCACGCCGTACAAGCTGACGGCCGGTACCGCGCCCGCCGCCGGCCAGGTGGTCCTCGACCGACGTCTGGCCGGTACTGCGAAGCCGGGCGACCGGGTGAACGTGATCGTGCAGGGCGTTCCCCGGGAGTTCGTGCTCGCCGGTGTCGCGACCCCTGGTCAGCGGGTCGACGTACCGTCCGTGTTCTTCTCGACCGTGGACGTCCGGGGAGTGACGTCCAAGATCGACACCATCGGGGTCTTCCCGACGCCTGGTACGTCCGCTCGCGATCTCGCCGAGCGTCTGGAATTGCCGGCTGGCGTCTCGGCCCTGACCGGGGACGAGCGCGGCGCGGCCGAGTTCTCCGGGATCGCGACGAGCCTGCCGCTGATCATTCTGTCGGGTGTCTTCGGCGGCATGGTCGCGGTGGTGATGGCGCTGGTCGTATCCGCCACGATCGGGCTGTCCGTCCGGCAGCGTCGCCGGGAACTCGCCCTGCTCCGGGCTAGCGGAGCCACGCCCGCTCAGGTGCACAAGATGGTGGTCGCCGAGACGATGGTGGTCGCCGTACTCGCCCTGATCGCCGGGCTGCTGCTCGGCCGCACGATGGGGACCTGGATCTTCGGGATGCTGAGCGACAACGGGATCGTGCCGTCCGCGCTGCGGTTCGACCAGGGTCCGCTTCCCTTCGCTGGAGCCGCCCTGCTGACTCTGGTGGTACTTCGCGTGACTGTGGGATTCGCTGCCGGCCGGGCTGCCCGGATCAAGCCGATCCAGGCGCTCACGGAGGCCGCAGTACCGCCGGTCGTGGTCGGCCGGGTCCGCCTGATCATCGGTGCGGTGTTCGCCGTCGCGACGGTGGGGGTCGGCGTCTCGACCATCTTCATGAGCCCGACGAACGCCGCCGCGATCGGTGGGCCGGCTGTCCTCACCGGCTCGATCGCGGTCGCCGTGCTCGGGCCGGTGGTGATCCGGGCGATGCTCACGCCGCGGATCACCGGCTGGCTCGAGCAGCGCGGCGGGACGAGCGGCATGCTAGCGGCGATCAACCTCCGGGTCCGGGCGGTGCAGTTCGCCGCGATCCTGGTGCCGATCATGCTGGCCACGGCGATTGCCCTGGGCAACATCTACTCGCAGACCACCCAGCAGCGGGCGGCGGTCGAGGCGTACACGGACAACCTCTCAGCGGACGTCGTCATCACCAGCACCGCGGGTGGTATCCCGGACGGGCTGTTCGACGCTGTCAGGGGCACGGCAGGTGTCACAGGGGCCTCCGAACTGGTGCGCAGCAAGGGATGGATCGAGGAACCGTTCGACACCACTCACACGAGCGATCCTTGGCCGCTGCTCGGGCTGAACGGGCCCGTCTACAAGGGGAAGGTGCGATCGGGCTCGCTCGATGACCTGACCGGCCAGACGGTCGCATTGCCTCCCGGCGCGGCGAAGAACCTGAAGGTCGGCGTGGGAGACCAGCTCGGCCTCCGTCTCGGCGACGATGCCCTGGTCAAGCTGAAGATCGTCGCGCTGGTCGAAGGGACCTCGGGCTACGAGTCGATCCTGTTGCCCTCGACCTTGCTGGCCGCGCACGCCACCGCCGGCCTGCCGACGCAGATCCTGCTGCGGACCGATGAGCCGAAGGACGTGCTGAAGGCGATCGACCTGCAGCAGTGGCCGGGGGCAACTGTCGGGGAGCGTGACCGGTTGTCCGCCGACTACGACGCCGGGCTCGGGATCGACGCCTGGATCAGCTACCTGCTGGCCGCGATCGCCATCGCCTACACCGCGATCGCCTCGATCAATACGATCGCAGTCGCCGTCCTCGAGCGGCGGCGGGAGTTCGGCCTGCAGCGGCTGACCGGGTCGACCCGAAAGCAGGTATCGAAGATGCTCTACCTGGAGAACCTGGTGATCGCGGCCTTCGGACTCGTGCTGGGAGTGGTCGCCGCGGCCTTCAGTGTGTTCCCGATCGCCATCGCCACCCGAGGCTGGCCGATCCCGTCAGGTCCGATCTGGGTTCTGCTCGGCTGGGTCGCGATCGTCCTGGTCCTGGTCCTGCCCGTCACCGGCATCACCGCCCGCCTCGCGATGCGCACCAAGCCGATGGACGCAGTCAGCTCACCCGCCGGCTGAAGTGATCCAGCCGTAGCCGCCGTCCTCCAGGCGAACCACCTGCAGGCCGGCGGCGAGGCGCCGTACGTCATCTGTCTCCAGTACTCCGGGCGCAGGCCCGGCGACATCGAGAACGATGGCGGCGGCGCCTTCCTGGATCGCGGCAGTGGCTACTAACTGTGACTGCGCCGGCATAGGCCTGGCCTCGGGACTCCACCGGGCCAAACTGTCCGTACTGGTGAAAGCCAGCAGCGCGTTCCGCCCATCCTGCCCCTGCAGCAACGCGACAGCCATGTCGGACGTCTTGTCGTGCGCCAGCCCCTGGTCGTCGTACTCGACCTCGCCGAGCATCGCCACCACCGGCACCAGCAACCGCGCCTTCGTCAGCGCGGCCAGGATCGCGCCCTGATCGCGGCTCAGCAGGGCCGCCGCAAGCGCCGGATCCGCCGTCCCGTCATCGTCATCGAACCCGGTGAAGGCCAGCCGCCGCTCTGGTTGCACCCCCGCATTCTCCTGCACCCGCCCCGATCCGGGCAGTGCGGGTTCCGATTGCCGGGTTTCAGGGTGGTACCAGGGCTGATCCGGGCTTGGTTCCGTGGCGACCTGTGCGAGCCTGGGTATGTGCCTGACTTCAATGATCTGACGCTGCTGCCGTTCTGTGTTGGCCTGACGCTGCTCGGCCTGATCGGCTCGTGGGCCGCCTGGCGGCGCCGCGGGCTCGCTGCCGGGACCCGTGGAGTGGCCTGGTCGTTGCTGCCCGTCTCCCTGTACCTGACCGGGCTGCTCGAGCTGCTCTGGGACGTGGTGAAGTCCGTCAGCAGTTGGGTCGCGCACCTGATCTTCTCCCCCACCGTGTGGGCCGGCGTCGCCCTGTTCGGCGTTTCGGTCGTTCTGTACGTCGTGTCCGGGGTGGCCATGCGCCGCCGCGGCGGCGCAGTACCGGAGAAGGCAGCCAAGCCCAAGACCCCGTCCGCCGCCGTGGGCGAGCTGACCGCGACCGGGCCTGAGCCCGCCAGCGCCGGCAAGCCGGCCGCGAAGCCGGCCAAGGCCGCCAAGGCCCCGAAGGCGGCGAAGGGTCAGGAATCGTCGGAGGAGTTCGACGAGATCGAGGACATCCTGAAGCGCCATGGAATCAACTGACATCCTGACCATCGACAGCCTGCTGGACCACGTCCAGGCGACGCCGGCCAGACTCGGCCGGACCCGGCTGATCAGCATCGACGGTCCCGCCGGCTCCGGCAAGACGACCCTGGCCGCCCGGTTCGCCGCACGCGCCGAGGCCCGCGGCCTGCACACCCTCGTCCTGCACATGGACGACCTGTACGACGGGTGGGACGGCGCCGTCCGCGGATTCGGACTACTCCGGGACCACGTGCTGAAGCGTCTCGCCGACGGCCGGGAGGGCCGCTACCGCCGCTACGACTGGGGCCTCGCGGCCTACGCCGAGTTGCACGTCGTCCCGGTGACGCTCGATCTGCTGATCGTGGAAGGCGTCACGTCGAGTGATCGCGACGCGGATCCCTGGCAGTCGCTGCGGGTCTGGATCGAGACCACCAACGAGGTCCGGCTGGACCGCGGCATCGAACGCGACGGCGAGGCCCTCCGCGACCACTGGCTCGACTGGATGCGCTGGGAGCGCGACCATTTCGCCGGCCAGGGCACGAGGGACCGCGCCAACGTGATCGTCGACGGCAACCCGACCCAGCCTCACGACCAGCAGACCGAACTCCTCACCAAGGCGGTCAACCTCTCCCCCGACAGCTCAGCCGCCTCCTGACACCCAGTACTCCGCGCGGGGCGAATGGAAGCAGCCGTTGGGCAGGCCAACTGCTTCCATTCGCCGGTCCGGTGGATCAGCGGTGCGGGCGGCGGTGTATTGCGGACTTGCCCGGGCTTCGGTTGTCGGCACCGCGGTTCGGTACTGCGCCTGGGGGGACTGGGGTGCCCCAGTAGTCGCGGCCGCCGTTCGGGGTCTTGCCGTCGATCGTCAGCCCCGTTCCGGTCTCGATCACCTTGCCGCTGGTGATGGCAGGTGATCCCGGTGCCAGCTTGTAACCGTCGAGTGACGGCGCGACATAGTCGCCACCCGCAGGAGTATTTGTCGTCCCGGTGCCGGGCGCGACGAGCTTCGGGTCAGTCGTCACCAAGTTGGCGTCCAAGGTGGTTTCACCGGTGGTGTGCACTCCGAAGATGGTGTTGCTGTCGAACTTCATGTTCTGCATCCACAAGCCCTGGTCCTGGTAGTTCCAGGTTCCCGCGCTCTGCAGGTAGAAGATGTTGTTGTAGAACGACACCGATGTCGGATACGTCTTGCTCCAGGCCCAGAAGTTGATCGGCTGCGCGTTGATGCCGGGTCCCTGGTAGAGCGTGTTGTTGTAGATCAGCGTGCCATCGGAGTACCCGCTGAACATGAAGGTACGAGCCTTGTCGTTCTGGCTGATGTTGTACCGGACGACGCCGTCCTGACTGGTGACTCCGCTGCCCGGACCGCTGGCCTTGCTCCCCTGGCCGGGTGAGCACACGAGCATGAACCCGCCGTCGTTGTCGTGGGAGTAGTTGTACTGGTAGATCGTGCCCGTCTGGCCGTAGTCGAGGTCGTACCCCTGCCCGTCCTGCGTGGTCTTCCCGCCGAACGCCTCGTTGAACTGGAAGACGGTGTGGTCCGCGTTCCAGGCCCAGATCCCCGCGCTCGCGCCTCCGCTGCGCTGGTTGAACCCGTCGACCGTGTTCCGCTCGACCAGAGCCCGCTCGGTCACCTGCGGCAGGATGCCGTCGCCGGCCACGTTCTTGACGTAGTTGTTGCGGATGACAACGTTCTTGCTCGGGTACCAGGGCGACCACCTTTTGGCGACGGGGTCCTCGAGGTTGCCGGTGTTGTCGATGTCGGCCCGCAGGTTCTGCCGGGAGTTGGTGACGATCCCTTGCCGGTTGGTGTTGCGGACGTAGTTGCCCTCGACCAGGACGCCGTCGAAGTTCGACGGGGTGCTCACGTCGGCACGCTTGAGCATGACGGTGTAGATGATGCCCGCACCGCCCCAATACGTCTTCTGCGATCTGCTGCCCAGCACGTCATGGACCTCGTTGTTCTGCACCGAGATCGAGCGCAGGGTTCCCGCGTTGTCGTTCATCACCAGGATGCCGCTGCGCAGCTTCGTGTCCCCGTTCGGATCCGTGAACCCCTCGGCGTGGTTGCTGACGTCGAGATCGCGGATCGTCCAGTACTGCTGGTTGTACAGGTACACGGAGGTGTTGAAGGACTGGGTGTAGTCGATGACGTGGCTGTCGACCCCCTTGACCAGGTCCAGGGTATTCAGGCTGGTCTCGTCGTCCGCGGCATTGAGGATCGGGCGAAGAGTGGCGTCCCCGTACTTGCCCAGGGTGATCGGCGCTCCCGGCGCCCCGCTCCCTCTCGGCTGCAAGGTCGTGCCGGTCCAGGTGTCGCCGCCCTTGAGCAGGATCTTGTCGCCTGGTTTGAACGTGCTGGCGTTGAGCTTCGCGAACGACTTCCAGGCCGTCGTCGGCGAACGGCCGTCGTTCGTGTCGGAGCCACCGGAGCTGGAGACGTAGTACGTCATGTTACCTGGGGAGGTGATCCCCTGCGCCGGCGTGACCTCGTACAGGTGGATGTTGTCGAGAAAGCCATGCCCCGCCGTGCTGTTGTTCTGGGCAAGGATCCCGACCGCGGAGTGCGTGGCGTCGGTCTTGAACCGCAGTTCGACTCGTGTCCAGGTCTGCGAGAACGCGTACTTCTTCTCGCTCTCCACGACACCGGAATGCTGCGAGTCGAAGTACCGCAGGCCGATGGAGAACTTGTCGGCTGCGCTGTCCGCCCGGATCGAGCCGGTGACGACGTACTCCTGGTTCGTCTTCAGGCCGGTGATGAGCTGGGACAGGCTGGATCCGGTCGGGAAGTCGGCGAAGTGCGTTCCCTCGGTGGCCAGACCCGGGCCGGTGCTGCTCGACCGGACGACCACCAGGTTCGCCGGGTATTGGACCCACGGGTCGACGGTCGCCGCCTCGAAGCTCCCGTTGGTCGCGAGGTCCGGTGGGGCGGTCGCCGCGTGAGCTGGTGATGCCCTCCAGGTCGGTGCTGTCACCACCAGGGCGGCAGCCACGAGTACTGCGAGGAGTCGGCGATGCCTGCGAGTCGGATGAAGGTGGGCGGATGGTGTTTTCACTGGTTCCTCCACATCGTCGTGCAAGGGGTCAGGGCAGGAGATCTCTCAGTCGCGGGCTGACCACGACCTCGGCCGCGGTCGTGAGGGAGTCGAGGTACCGCTGGAACTGCTCGTCTGTGAAGCGTTGGGTGATCTCCTCGCGAACCTGCTGGAAGGTCTTGTAGCCCGCGGACTTCCGGCTGATACACCGAGCGAGGAGTGCTCCACCCTCGGTGTCGCCGACCACCGGCCCGGTCTGTCCCGGCTTCAACCGCACGGCGACTTCATAGAGAGCGGACCGGTACTTCGAGTAGGTGTAGGCGTTCTGGTCATCGATCGTGATGGTCTGCACGGGGGCTGACGGGCGAACCAGGGCGAGCGAGATGGTGTCGACCTTCTTGGCGTACTGCTCCTTGCGCTGGTCGTAGAACGCCCGGAGGTCGCTCTCGCTCGGAGCGATCCGCTTCTCGGCGACCAGAGCTTGCTGAAGCGAGTGCTGCAGACTGCTCTCGAGATACGAGAGATAGGTCGACGGCTGGTACTGCGAGACGCCGTAGACCGCCTTGCCGTCCTGGATCGCCTGTTCGTTGCTGCTGTTCTTGCGCTGCACGTCGGAGAGGAAGCCGGCGTAGTCGACGTACCCGATCAGACCTCGCTGCTGGGCCTGCTGTTGCACGACCTTGAAGCGAACGACACCCGTCACCAGGGACTGCAGGCCGACGTCCGTGGTCAGGTCGATCGAGTGTGCGTCGGCATAAGTCTTCAGCTCCTCAGGCGTGACGACCTGCCCGCCCACCACCAGCGCCTGCTCCTGGCCGGCCCCGCCACGGTCCGTACTGCGGCCGCAGGCGGCCGTCATCATCGCCACCGTCACGGCGACGACCACGAGCAGAGCCCGGCCTCTCGTCATCCCTTGCTACCGCCTTCCGCGAGTCCCGCGATGAACGAGCGTTGGTTGAAGAGGAACACCACGAGCACCGGCAGGGTGATGAGGATCGCGCCGGCCATCAGGGCGCCGTACTGGACGTTGCCGGTCGAGTTGAACTGCACGAGCGCGAGTTGGACGGTGTAGTTCTTGCTCGAAGACGTGGTGACGAGCGGCCAGAGGAAGTCGTCCCAGGTGCCCGTGAACGAGAAGATCGCCACGATCGCGATCAACGGTCGGGCGAGCGGCAGGTGGATGCGGGTGAAGATCCGGAGCTCGCTCGCCCCGTCCACCCGGGCGGCCTCTGCCAGTTCTGGTGGCATGCCGAGGAAGTACTGACGGGCCAGGAACACGTTCATCGCTCCGACCAGGTGCGGGATCGTCACGGCCGGCAACGTGTCGAGCAGCCCGTTGCCACCGTGGCCGAGGATGTCGTTGCCGCCGGCAAGCGGGAACGACTTCGTCATCAGGAACAGCGGAATCAGCGTCACCGACACCGGGATCGCCGTCGTGGCGATGATCACCACGAACAGGATCCTGCTGCCGGTGAACGGAAGCCGGGCGAAGGCGTAGCCGGCCAGCGGTGCGACCAGGCAGTTGACCACGACCGCCGCCAGCGCGACGAGCAGTGAGTTGCCGAGGGCACGGACCAGTCCCACTTGGGTCAGCGCCGCCTGGAAGTTCGCCAGCGTCGGGTTCTGCGGAATGAGGCCGACCGAGCCGAAGGCGCGGTCGGCGGGAGTGAAGGCGATGGACACCATCCACGCGAACGGCACCAGCACGAGCACCGTGGCCGCCGCGATGAGGGCGTAGCGGCTCCACCCCGCGCGGAACGACAGCGAGACACCTGGCGTCCCGCCGCGGCGACCGACCGGCGTCATCCTCGCCTCCCGGTGATACCGCGGGTGGAGAGCAGCGCGAAGCCCGCGACGAAGGCGAACAGGACGAAGGCCATCGCCGAGGCCGAGCCGAACTGGTTGTACTGGAAGGCCGTCGTGTAGATGAGGTAGTTCACGGTCGTGGTCGAGCCGAGCGGACCGCCTTGGGTCAGCACGTAGATCTCGGCGAAGCTCTGCGCCAGATAGATGATGTCCATGGCAACGACGAACACCAGGGTCGGTCGCAAGCCCGGCAGCGTGACATAGCGGAAGCGCTGCCACGCCGTGGCGCCGTCCACCGTTGCTGCTTCATACCGTTCCTCCGGAATGCTCTGCAGTCCGGCGAGGATGAGCACCATGTTGGAGCCGAGCGCCTTCCAGACGCGCATCGCGGCAGCGGCGGCCAGTGCGGTGTTCTCGTTGTGCAGCAGGTCCTGGGCGGGCAGCCCGAGCCCGGTCAGCACCTCGTTGAACAGGCCGTTCTGGGAGTACATCCAGAGCCAGATCATCGAGACCGCGGTCAAGGACACGATGTTCGGGATGTAGAGGGCGGCTCGCACCACGCCCACACCCCGGAAGGGCCGGTTGACCAGCAGCGCCAGGGCTGTCGCGATGACGATGGTGGCAGGTAGCACCATCAGCACGAAGAGACCGGTGACGCCCAGCGCCTTGCCGAACTCGCTCGAGTGCAGCAGCGCCGTGTAGTTGTCCAGACCGATCCACTGCGGCCCGCTACGGCGGAGAGGGTTGTATTGCGTGAAGCTGATCCGCAGCCCGTAGAGGACCGGGAACAGGCTGAAGACGATGATGTACACGACCGCGGGACTGACCATGGCGAGCCCCGCCAACTGGGTGCGGGTCCAGCGCCGCCGCCGTACCGGTGGTGACGGCAGCGCTGTAACCCCTGGTGTCGACCGGCTCACTGGCTCTTCTTGAGCACGTCGTTCACGTCCGACGCCATCGACTTCAGCACGTCCTGGGGCGACGCCTTGCGGTTGAGAGCCACCTCGAGGTTGGCGTCCATCTTGTCGCGCGCCTGGACCCAGCCCGCGACGTTGGGGTTGGGGACGAACTCGGGCGCCGCCTTGACCACCGCGGTGAGCACCGGCGACGAGGTGACGTACGCCGAGGACGCGGCAGAACCGCGTACCGGGATCCCCCCGAAGGACTGGACGTACTGCGAGTTCACGTCCTTGCCGACCATGAAGTCGATGAACTTCCAGCCCAGCTCCTTGGCCTTGGAGTCAGCATTGATCATCAGGCCGGGTCCGGCCCCGCCGAACGCGGCACCGTGGTCCGCGCCCTCGAACTTCAGCGGCGGGATGATGCCGATGTGCTTGCCGGGGTAGGCCTTGACGACCTTCTGTACTCCGTTGGCGGCCAGCAGGGTGATCGACGCGGTACCCAGCACGAGTGGCTGCTGTGCGGGAGGGTTGGCGGAGAAGCTGGTGCCAAGGCCAGTTGCAACGGCGTCGGGACCGTTGAAGAGACTGACGTAGTAGTCGAGCGCTTTCTGCCCCTGCGGCGAGTCGAACGACGCGGTCTTCGCCGACGTGTCGATCAGCGAACCACCGGCCGACGCGATCAGCGTGGCGAAGGACTGTTCACGCCCGATCGGGTCGGTCGCCAGCAGCAGCCCGGAGCGGGTGATCTTGCCCGAGCCGTCCCGGACGGTGAGCTTCTTCGCGTCCTCCCGCAACTGCTCCCACGTACTCGGAGGGTTCTCCGGGTCGAGACCGGCCGCCTTGAAGTCGTCCTTGTTGTAGGCGAGCACCCAGCCCTGCATCTGCAACGGCATCAGGTACTGCTTGCCGTCGACCTGTCCACCAGGCAGGGCGGCGGCAAGATCGTCGCGATCGGCCTGGCTCATGGCGTCGACGTCGGCCTGCAGTGGTTCGAGCCTGTCGTTGACGACCAGGTCCGCGACCGCCGCCGGGCCATGGCCGAAGACATCCGGCGCAGTGCCGGCGGCGAACGCGGCCGCGAGCTTGTTGCTCAGGTTCGCGTAGTCCACGTAGGTGACGTCGACCTTGGCGCCGGTGCTCTTCTCGAACTGCGGGACCAGGGAATCCTTCACCAGGGCGGACTCCGCCGGGTCCGTGCCCGGGAACCATACGGTCAGCTGGCCGCCGGACGTGTCACCAGATGTTTCACCCGCGCCGCCGCCTGATGAGCAGGCGGCGACCAGCGCGAGCGCGACACAACACGCCGCGACGCGCAGGGAGCGGAAATCGGCCATCGTTTCTCCTCGATCTGTGTGCGGCGGCTGGTGCCGCCGCGGAAGTCAGTTGCGAACTGTCCTGGCGTAGTCGGGCCAGGACAGATGGAAGCCCAGGTCGTTCGTGAGCAGGCGCTGGAAGTCGGTGAGCCGCTGCTCGTCGGCGCGAATGGCTCGCGGCACGACGTTCGCGTCGAGCGCGAAGGCCGCGGCCGCGCCGGCCGCCTCGCCGATGGTCCACTCGACCGGGTGCAGCCGGTAACACCCGTTGGTGATGTGCGTGGTACCGATGTTCTTCGCGCCGGCGAGCAGGTTCTCGACCCGCTCCGGGATGAGTGCCCCGAGCGGGATCTGGAAGGGGTAGCTGGAGATGTCGACGTACGTGCGGGGCTTCCCCTCGGCGCCGGTCGACGGGTGCAGGTCGATCCGGTACGACCCCACCCCGACCGAGTCGCCGAACACCTCGGCGCCGTCGGGCAGACCGGCCAGCCCCCGGGCCTCGACCCCCAGGTGCTCCTCGACCACTCGGGTCTCGGCGAGGATCCGGCGGGACTCACGGATGTAGGGACGCATCGCCAGACCATCCGCCGTTCCGGTGATGTCGGGCCGCGGGCGAAGGCCCGGATAGCCGGTTCCACCGTCGAAACGGGGCGCCTCGGTCTGCATCCAGTGCAGGAAGGAGAGCGACTGCTCCTTCGCGGCCAGCTCGTGGCGGGCGCGTTCCTGCGCGCTCACTCCCAGTAGAGGGCCGAGGAAGTAGTCGACCTGGGGCCAGTTCACGACGGTGACGTCGGACTCGTAACGCCCTTGCGGATAGTGCCCGACGGACATGATCCGACGGAAGTTCCACCGATCGCGGGCGACCCCGCCGCGCGCCGATCGGCCGTCCGCGAGCAGTCCCTCGGTGCGGGTCTCGAGCGTGGTGGGCAGGACGTCGGTCCAGCTGAAGAGCGGTCCCGGCCAGAAGTCGGGCGTGTACGAACGCCAGAAGTCGTAGTTCGCCGGCCGGTCGATCGTGTGATCCTCACCAGGCAGGTAGTCGAGCGCGAAGCACCAGGTGATGGCCTGCTGGTCCAAGGGCGCCGCCGGGCCGTCGACAGCGTGCAGCTCGCCGGTGTCCTTCCCCGACTCCGCGCCGATGACATGCTCGACCCCGGCCAACTCGAGGAGGTCGCCCAGTTCCGTCGCGTCGATGAAGTACGGCGCGGTGACGATGTCGCGGTCACCCGTGGTCCGGTTCTCGAGGGTGACCGCGAGAACGCGGTCCCCGTCGGTGTCCGCGGCCGTGGGCACGGCCTGCTTGAGGATGACGAGCTGCCGATCGACCTGGTAGGCAGCGAGCATCTCGTCGATCACGGCCACCGCGACGCGCGGCTCGTGGGTGAGAACGCTGACCGACCCGGCTCCGGGATTCAGCCGTGGGTCCTCCGCCGCCTCGGGCCGGAGCGGGTAGTTCCGCCGGTAGTGGTCGCGGATCCGGTCCCGGAAAGCGCCATAGCTGCGGGTGCGCCCGATCGCCTCCACCCAGGGGTGCTCGTCGGGTGGAACGAGCTGGCTGGTCGACTGGCCGCCGAGCCAGTCCGACTCCTCGGTCAGCACCACCCGCCGTCCCGCGGCGAGCACGGCCAGGGCCGCTGCCACGCCCCCCAGCCCGCCGCCGATGACCGCCACGTCAGCCTTGTACTCCGTCACTCGTACTCCTTCTGCAGGTGTCTCCGGCCGATGATAGTGGCGCATTACGTATTGCGGTCAAGGCCCAGAACCCGACCAGTTGCGGCACTGCGGGTGAATGCGGGTAGCCTCTCGGTCTAAAGAGGTCGGCTGCGGAGGTGAGGGGATGACTTCGTCGGCGCCGTCCGGCCCGGGCAGCGGGGCCCGTCGCCCGACCCAGGCCGATGTGGCCAAGCACGCGGGCGTGTCGGTCGGCATCGTCTCGTCGGTGATCAACGACCGCCAGTACGGCAACATCCGGATCAGTGACCGGACCCGCCTGCGGGTCCTGGACTCGATCCGGGAGCTGGGCTACTCCCCCAACATCGCCGCCAGGAACCTGGCCCGCGGCGCGAACAAGCTGCTCGGTGTCTTCAGCTGGCAGCGACTGTTCCCGCTGCTGCAGGAGGACTTCTTCTACGAGTTCCTGGTCGGGATCGAGGAGGCGGCCGAGGACTCGGGCTACAACCTGCTGATGCTCTGCGCCGCGAAGGACGAGAGCGGGGCACGGTCGCTGTTCCCCACCGGGGCGAACGGCCTCCAGCTCGCCGACGGAGGGATCCTGCTCGGCTGGGACGAGAAGGTCGAGCAGATCCGCCGGCTGCAGTCGGAGAACTACCCGTTCGTCTTCGTCGGCGAACGGCGCATCGACGGCGTCGAGGCGTCCTGGGCCGGCGCGGACTACGTCGACATCACCGCCTCGATCGTGGACCGCCTCGCCGCACTGGGACACAGCACCATCGGCCTGATCACCCAGGGAGTCACCCCGGACGAGCCGGTGCCCGGCCGACGGGCCGGTTTCGCGCAGGGAGCCGCGGGAAACCCCCGGCTGGTCGCGCACACGGCCGCGCTCGGTGGATCGGCCGACGCGGCACCGACCGTCCTCGCCGACGAGCGCGAGGTGCTGCGCTGGCTTCGCGAGACCGGCGTGACCGGGCTCGTGGTGGAGAGCTCAGGAGCGGCCGTCGCGATCCGCGAGGCGGCGGCTGCCGAGGGGATGTCGGTCCCGTCCGACTTCTCCCTGGTCGGGCTCAGCGGAACTCCGGAGGTCCCGGGCGTCGCCGACCTGACCGAGTTGTCGATCCCGCGCCGCGAGATGGGCCGTGAGGCGGTCGCGCTCCTCGTTCGGCTGCTGCGCGATCCTGCCCGCACCCCACTGCACACCACACTCTCGTGTTCGCTGCGTGAGGCCGGAACCCTGGACATCCCACCCGCCCGCTCCGGGCGTCCGGCAGGATTGGACCTATGAGAATTCTGCCGTCCGGGGAGCAGTGGGGAATTCGTGCCGGAGAGTACGCCGGCACCGTGGTGAGTGTCGGCGGTGGGCTGCGCGGGCTCGCGTACGGCGAGCGCGAGGTGGTCGTGGGGTACGGGGAGGACGAGGCGGCGCGGGCGGGGATCGGGCAGCACATGTTCCCGTGGCCGAACCGGATCACGGATGGCAAGTACACCTTCGCCGGCGTCGAGCAGCAGCTGTACCTGACCGAGCCGGCCCGGCTGAACGCGATCCACGGGCTGACCCGGTGGGCCAACTGGGAGCGCGTCGACGACGGGATCGACGAGTCGGTGGTCGAGGTGGCGCACCGGTTGCACGGGCAGCCGGGGTATCCGCACCAACTGGAGCTGTCCATCCGCTACCAGCTCGACGCCGACTCCGGGTTGGCAGTCACCGCGACGGCGAAGAACGTCGGCGCGGGCGATGCGCCGTACGGGTATGGGACGCATCCCTATCTCACCGTCGGGCGGAAGATCGACGAGTGCGAGCTGGAGTTCAGCGCGCAGAGCTGGCTCGAGGTGACGCCGGATCGGCTGGCGCCGGTGGGACTCAGTCCGGTGGAGGGATCGCAGTACGACTTCGGCAAGGCGCGGAAGATCCAGGATCTCGACATCGACAACGCGTTCACCGGACTGCCCGCGACGTGGTTGGTCACCCTGACCGATCCGGAGAGCGGGAACAGGGCGGTGCTCAGCAGCGATACGCCGTGGATGCAGCTCTATACGGCGAATGCGATCGGCCGCGTCGGGCTCGCGGTCGAGCCGATGACGTGCCCACCGGACGCCTACCGCAGCGGCGACCACCTGGTCGTGCTGAAGCCCGGCGACGAGCACAGCACGACCTTCAGGGTCAGCGTCTAGCCGGCGCCGTGGGTGCGGGCGACGGTGGCGAGCTCTTTCGCGGCGCGGCTGGCACGGGCTCCCTCGGAGGCCTGAACCGCGAGGACGCCGAGGCGGTTGCCTTCGGCATCGAAGAGCTGGAGCCACGGATCGCCCGCGCGGAAGCGGAGCGCCTTCACCTCGGCCCAGCCGTAGCGGTAGGACTTGAAGACGTTCCGCACCCGCAGGCCGTCGTCGTACGCCGTGACCCGGACAGTCGCCATCCGGTAGAGGATCCAGAGCACGGCACCGAAGAACGCCAGCAGCGTGAGCCGCTGGAACAGGCTGAAGGTGTCCCGCGACTCACCCGGCAGCCGGAACCAGATCACCCCGAAGATCGCGATCAGCGACAACCCCATCGCGCACGACATCATCGCCACGATCCACGGGTGAAAGGTCCACAGCGCCTTGGCGGTCATCGCGGACTCAGATCCGGCAGGCGTGGATGTCGGTGGTCAGGATCGCCCGGCCGCCGATGTCCCACAGCTGGTCCATGATCCGCTGCGCTTCGGCCCGGGGCACCATCACGCGGACGGCGACCCAGCCTTCCCGATGAAGCGGCGAGACCGTCGGCGACTCCAGGCCGGGGGCGATCGCGTTCGCCGCCTCCACCGCCTCGGCGCGGATGTCGTAGTCCATCATCACGTAGTTGCGCGCGACCAGGACGCCTTCCAGCCGGCGGACCAGCTGCTCCAGCCCGGCCGGCTGCTCCACGCCGTGGCGCTTGATCAGCACCGCCTCGGACCTGACGATCGGCTCGCCGAACACCTCGAGCCCGGCCTGGCGCAACGTCGTACCGGTCTCGACGACGTCTGCGATCACGTCCGCGACGCCGAGCTGGACCGCGGACTCGACAGCGCCGTCCAGCCGGACCACGGAGGCCTTGACCCCGTGCTCGGCCAGGTGATCGCCGAGGATCCCGGCGAACGAGGTCGCGATCCGTTTGCCTTCCAGGTCCTTCACCGACTCCGCGAGACCGGGCCGCCCGGCGAACCGGAAGGTCGAGCCGCCGAAGCCGAGTTCCATGATGGTGTCGGCGTCGGCGTGCGAGTCCAGCACCAGGTCGCGCCCCGAGATCCCGACGTCGAGCGTGCCCTCGCCGACGTACACGGCGATGTCGCGCGGGCGCAGGTAGTAGAACTCGACGCCGTTGTCCGGGTCGGTCAGGGACAGGTCTTTGGTGCTCCGGCGCTGCCGGTAGCCGGCCTCGCTCAGGATTTCGGTGGCGGCCTCGCTCAGCGAGCCCTTGTTCGGTACTGCGACGCGCAGCATGGCAATGGCCAATCTGTGAGATGTGAACCGGTGATCTGTAAGTCGCTCCTACAGATGTCGGTACACGTCGTCGAGGCTCAGGCCGAGCGCGTGCATCATCACCTGCGCGTGGTAGAGCAGCTGGCTCAGCTCCTCCGCGGCCCGCTCCTTGCCCTCGTACTCGGCGGCCATCCAGGTCTCGGCGGCCTCCTCGACCAGCTTCTTGCCGATCGCGTGCACGCCGGCGTCCAGCGCGGCCACCGTGCCGGAGCCCTCCGGTCGGGTCAGCGCCTTCTCGCCCAGCTCGGCGAAGAGTTCGTCAAAGGTCTTCATCGCCCGCCCAGCCTAGAGGTCGGCCGGTGAGCGGTCGCGCTCAGGTCTCGGTGGCCGGACTTTCGCCGGCGGCCTCCTGGGACGCGGCAGCCAGCCGGCGCGGCGCCGAGTGAGCGTCGACGTACCAGGCGTGACGCTCGCCGAGCAGCATCACGCCCGAGTCCGGGACCACCGCGACGACCGAGTCGGGCGCATGGTTTCCCCCCACGAAGCGGAGGTCCACCCCGGTCCTGTACGGGCAAGACGACCCCAGGGGTCAGGCGGGCTTTCGCCGCAGTGGCTGAGGTTGTCTTGCCCGTGCATGGCCCTCGCCGCTGTGGCCGAGGCTGACTTGCCCGTGCGCGACGACCTCGACGTCGTCCCACTCGCAGGCGCCCCAGGTGTGATCCCAGTGGTGATGGGTGTAGACGAGCCAGCGCGGCACCGGCAGCCCCTGGTCGGCGATCGCGCGCTGGATCTCCCGCGCATGCGCCGGACTGTTGCCCGCGTCGATCACCACGCTGCCACGGTCATCCGCGATCACCGAGACCGAAGCTCTGACCGCGTCCGGGTCGGGATCATGCGGATAAATCCAGACCCGGCCGTTGACGTGCTGCAACTTCTCGACCATCTGCCCGACGATAGTCGGCATGCAGAAGCCCGCGAGAATCCGCGACCTGGGGATCATCCCCGGCACCCTGCCCACCGGCCCGCTCAACGCGATCACCGACGTACCGGGCGTCCGGGTCGGCCACACAACCATCGACAACGGCGCCGACCTACACACCGGCGTAACAGCAATCGTCCCAACCGCCCTGGGCGGCGGGGAGCGAGGCGTGACGGCGATCGTCCCTGCAGCCGCGGGCGGCGCGGACCAGGCCGCCGCCCCGGGAGGCGGGCGGCAGGCCACCCTGCCGGCAGCAGTTGCCGTAGGCAACGGATACGGGAAGCTGGTGGGCTCCACGCAGATTGACGAGCTGGGCGTGCTCGAGACCCCGATCCTGCTGACCGGGACCTTGTCAGTGTTCCGCGTCGCCGACGCCTTGCTGACCTACCTGCTCGACCTCGATCCAGCGGCGACCAGCCTCAACCCGGTGGTCGGCGAGACCAACGACGGCTTCCTCTCCGACATCCGCCGCCGCCCGATCACCCCCGACCACGTCTTCCACGCGCTCTCATCAGCCTCAACCGGCCTCCCCGCGGAGGGCTGCGTCGGCGCGGGCACCGGCACAGCCGCCCTCGACTTCAAAGCAGGCATCGGTACTTCGTCCCGCGTGGTCCCGGGTGACGCGGGCGCCGGGACCGTCGGCGCGCTGGTGCAGTCCAACTTCTCCGGCATCCTGACAGTCCTCGGTAACCCGATCCCGGCGGACTCCGTCGGAGAGCCAGGCGGCAACTCCTGCATGATCGTGGTGGCGACGGATCTGCCCCTGGATGCGAGGCAACTGGGCCGCGTCGCGCGACGCGCGGTCTTCGCGATGGGCCGCGTCGGCTCGGACTTCGCCCCGGGAAGCGGTGACTACGCAATCGCCTTCGCCACCAACTCGGACCGACCGCCGCTGCCCGAGCGGGACCTCCGCCCGGTATTCCAGGCCGCCATGGAGTCAGTCGAAGAGGCCCTCCTCAACTCGCTCACGATGGCCCACACCATCACCGGCTTCCGCGGCAACACCCGTCACGCCGTCTCCCACGAGACCCTGCTGAGGACCGTCAGCACCCGCCCCTGAGTCACCGAACCTCAGCCACGGGGCGGATCGCGCCGGCGATCCCAGTACGACGTTGCGCCGTACGGGCGATCGTGGCTCCGACCAACGAGCCGAACGCCAGCACTGCCGCGACGGTGCGGATCGCATGGGCGACCTGCCAGTGATCACGCACACTCGCCCAATCCGACGGCGGAGTCTGCACCGACCAGTCGGCCTGATCGCCGTTGATCGGCAGGTTGACCGCCAACGTGGTGGCGAACACCACCACCAGCAAGGCGAACGCCGCCAGCACCAGCCACCGGTCGTTGCCTCTGGCCCTCATCGTGAACACAACGACGATCAGCGTGCTGACCAGCGCCGGGATCAACGTCACTGAAGCCAGCGTGTCGAGTGAGTCGAGTTCGACCTGGCGCACCTGGGTGTAGACCGCGGCTCCGTAGTCCCGCAAGGACAACTCGAGGACGAGCACCCCGAGCAGGAAGCCGGCGAACAGCCCGGAGAACAAGAGGCTCACCCAACGGACGAAGGTGGGCATCAGTAGGCCACGCCGACGGGCTGGTTCAGCATCGCCGGGGTGTCGAGGGCGGCCAGCATCAGGTGGGCGGCGTCGGCCCGGGAGATGGAGTAGCCGCGGGCGACATTGCCGCCGATGGCGATCCGGTACTCGCCCGTCTCCGGCTTGTCGTTCAGTTTCGGCGGCCGGATGATCGTCCACTCGAGCCCGCTGGCCATGATGTCGGACTCCATCACCCGCAGATCGGCGTACACGTCGGCGACGAAGGCGCTGAAGAACGGCAGGATGATCCGCCGGTTGAGGAAACTGTCGCCCTCCGGAACCGGTCCGAGCGGTGCCGCGCTGACCGCGACGATGCGCCGGACCCCGGCCGCGGACATCGCGGCGAGGATCGAGCGGGTGCTGTCCGTGGCGACCGGGCCGTCCTTGCGACCCCGCGCGCCGACCCCGGAGATGACCGCCGAACTGCCGTCCAGCGCGGGCCGCAGCACCTCGGCGTCGGTCAGGCCCGACACCCGCAACACCTCCAGCGACGGGTGCTCGAGGTCGAACCGCGAAGACTCGCGCACCACCGCCGACACCTTGTGGTCGGCCGCCAGTGCCTGCCGCACCACCTCGCCGCCGATCCTGCCCGTCGCCCCGAAAACCGTGATCTTCATCCGGTACCGTCCTTCATGTCAGCTGCAACTCATATAGTATGGGAATCATAATATATGGAACCAAGAGAACCTAACGACCTCCGTCAGCGCCGTCGTGCCGGTACTGCGATCAAGGCCGCGCTGCGCGACCTTCGGGTCGAGCTCGCCCTGCTGAACCACCAGATCGGCGGCAAGCTGGCGTTGAAGGACATCGACCTGGACTGCTTGGACGTGCTCGCCCAGAACGGTCCGCTGACGCCGAGCGCCCTCGCGCGCCAGGTCGGCCTGCATCCGGCGACCCTGACCGGCATCCTCGACCGGCTGGAACGCGGCGGCTGGGTCGCCCGGGATCGACACTCGGCCGACCGGCGCAGCGTCAGCATCAGGGTGCTGCCGGATCGGAATCGGGAGGTGTACCGCCTCTACAGCGGCATGAACAGCGCCATGGACGAGGTCTGCGCCGGCTACACCGCGGCGGAACTCGAGCTGATCACGGGCTTCCTCCAGCGCAGCGCCGACGCCGGTCGCTCGTCCGTCGGCAAGCTGGGTCAGGACTCGTAGCGCTCGATGATGGTGCGGGCGAGGCGGGTCAGTTCGGCCCGCAGCTCAGGAGGTTCCAGTACTTCGAGGTCGCCGGCGAAGCGGATCAGTTGGGTGGCCGCGTTGGGGACGGACTCGATCGGGACCTCGACCGTGATGCTGCCGTCGTCGGCCGGCTCCGCTTTGGCGTCAGTGATTGCCTTGAGCAACAAGGGCGCGGAGAGATCGGCCAACTGTCGGACGAGTGACGGCGCGATCCGGACCAGCGCGTGCCCGGTGAACCGGCGTACCTCGAACTGGTCGAGATGCTGCTGCCAGTACTTCGGCAGGTCGAACCCGGCAGTCCGGGTGAAGGTCTCCTCGGTCGCGGTCAGGTCGAGGATGTTGGAGACCCGATAGGTCCGGATCTCGCTGCCGGAGGACGAAGCCGCGACGTACCAGCTGCCGTTCTTGAGGACGAGTCCGTACGGCGAGAGGGTGCGCTCGACTTCGCGCGGCGCCTCCCAGCGGCGGTAGAGCACCTTGATCCGGCGGTCGTGCAGTACTGCCTCGGCGATCGCGGCGAGGTGGGGTGAGTCCTCGGCGTCGCGGTACCAGGCCGGCATGTCGAGGTGGAAGCGGTTCTTCAGCCGGCCGGCCCGATCACGTTGGTCGGGTGCTAGCGCTGCCAGGAGTTTCAGCTCTGCTCCGCTGGTCTGCTCGGTCAGCCCGAGCGCCGCGGCCGGACCGGGCATGCCGACCATGAACAACGCGGCCGCCTCCTGCTCGGTGAGGCCGGTCAGCTTGGTGCGATAGCCGTCGACCAGCCGGTATCCCCCTGCCCGCCCCTGGTCGGCGTACACGGGAACGCCAGCGGCGGCGAGCGCCTCGACGTCGCGGTAGATGGTCCGCAGCGACACCTCCAGCTCATCGGCCAGCTCGCGCGCGGTCAGCTGCCTGCGGGTCTGGAGCAGCAGGAGGATCGAGAGCAAGCGGCTTGAACGCATGGTTCGAGACTAGTTCTAAACACTGCCATTCGGTGTCAGGTTTCAACGACAAGCTCTGGTCATGAGCAAACTGACCAACGATTTCGACTTCCTGACCGGGCACTTCGACGTCGTGAACCGCGTCTTGACAGCATCCGGTGAGTGGGAGGAGTACGTCGGCACCTGTAGCGGGCGGACTCACCACGACGGAGCCGTGAGCATCGACGAATCACGATTCCCGAGCAAGGCGTCGTACGGGCTATCGCTCCGGCTCTTCGACCCGGCCGCGAAGGAGTGGACGGTCTACTGGGTGAACAGCAGGACCGGGCAGCTTCAGCCGCCGGTGCGCGGCGCCTGGGCCGACGGGAGCTGCACGCTGTTCGGCGTGGACCTCGTTGACGGCCAAGAGATTCCGGTCCGGCTTACCTGGTCGGACATCACCGCGGAGACGGCGCACTGGGAGCAGGCGTACTCCGTGGCCGGCGAGTGGCAGGTGAACTGGACGATGGATCTGACCCGGCGAGTCAGCGAACCGCCTTTGCTGGACATCCCGAAGGTGACCGGCGACTTCGACTTCTTCGTCGGCGAGTGGGACGTGCGGCACCGGCAGTTGTTGTCGCCGCTGACCGGTAGCGACGAGTGGACCTCGTATCCCGGGACGTCCACCTGCTACACGTTGTTCAACGGTGCCGTCTGCGTGGACGAAACCTTCTTCCCCACCAAGGATTTCGACGGCCTGACCGTACGGCTGTATGACGTCGAGGCGGGATCTTGGGCGATCTA
>NZ_DASRXP010000216.1:0-11076 GCF_035687465.1 Kribbella sp. | reverse complement strand
CGCCGTGCCGTCTGTAGCGGGGATGAGCAGGGTGCATGGGCAGGCCTTTCGATCAGGACGCAGCGGGCAGCATCCAGCGGGCGGCCGGGTTGGCGCCGGCTGCCACTTGATGAGGTAGGTGAGGCGGGCGTGGACCGGGCGGGCACTACGCCTCCTACTGATGGAGGATGTCAACGGAGACAGCAGCGGCACAAGGAATGTTGGTGGCTGAAGTACGCCGGGTGGCGGAGAGTCGCCACCAGCACGGCGGAGGATTCATGAAACTGAACGTCCTGGGACTCACGGACGAAACAGAGCGGGTTTATACCGCCCTGGTTGGGCTGCCGCAGTGCACCGCCTCCGAGTTGGCCGAGACTTGCGGACTGACCGCGGCTACTGTCGGGCGGCTCCTGTCCGCTCTGGTCAGGGATGGCCTCGCTACCCGGGCCGCCGGACGGCCACCTCGCTTCTCCGCCACCGTCCCCGACGTCGCGGTGGCCGCTCTGATCGACGTGCAGCAGCATCGGCTGGACGAGGCGCGTTCAGTGGTCCACCGATTGATGGAGACCTACCGCGAGGCGGCCCGGATCACGCATCCGGAGATGGCGGTCGAGTTGCTCACCGACCGCGATGACATCAGCTCGGCGGTAGCCCGGTTGACGGCTGACGCTCGGCGCGAAGTACGGGCGTTCGATCGTCCGCCGTACGTCGACCGGCCGGGGATGCACCTCGACGTACAGATCGAGCGGCAGCGGAGCGGCGTGATCCATCGGGTCATCTACAGCCAGGAGGCGGTGGCCTGGCCCGGACGGATGAACTCCGACATCGGACCCAGTATCAGGGCGGGGGAGAAGGCCCGGGTCCGGCCCGAGTTGCCGTTGAAACTGGTGATCAGCGACAACCAGGTGGCCATCATCCCGTTCAGCCTGGCGGCCGGCGGTCAGTCGGCGGCCTACCTCATCCACCAGTCGCCGATGCTCGTCGCGCTCGAGTCCCTCTTCGAAGGCGAATGGGAGCGGGCCGTCGCACTGTCGGAGGGCGGACCGACCGCCGGCGGCGACCCGACACAGCCGGACGACGACACCCGCTGCCTGCTGGAACTGCTCGCCTCCGGCCTCACCGATGCGGCCATCGCTCGCTCCCAGGGCTGGAGCGAGCGGACCACGCAGCGGCGGATCCACCGGCTGATGCAGCAACTCGGCGCCTCAACCCGCTTCCAGGCCAGCCTTACCGCAGCCCGCCGCGGCTGGCTATGAGGTTCGCCAGGAGAACTCGGGCTCGTAGCCGAGGACCCGCCGCGCCTTGTCGATGGACAGGAGGGTTTCGTTCGGGCCGAAGGGCTTCTTAACCGGTACGTCGGGGAATACCTCGGCCAGAAGTTCTTCGTTGGGCCGCGACATCACGGTGTCGGCGTTGGCGATGATGAAGACGTCGGTGCCGGTGGTGTCGAATTCGAGGGCCCGGCGTACTGCTTGAGCGCCGTCGCGGGCGTCGATGTAGCCCCAGAGGTTCCACTTCCGCAGCCGGGCGTCGGCGTCGAAGGAGGGGAATCTCGCGTAGTCCTCCGGATACATCACGTTCGAGAACCGCAGGCCGAGCATCTTGAGGTCGGGATGCCAGCGGCACAACTGCCGCGCGAGCTCCTCCTCGAGCGTCTTGACCAGCGAATAGGTGCTGTTCGGCCGCGGCGGGTACTCCTCGTCGACCGGCACATAGGGCGGGGCCTCGTCGAACGGCAGGCCGAGAACCGTCTCACTGGACGCCCAGACGATGTTCCGTACTCCGGCCCGCAGCGCCGCGGAGAACACGTTGTAGCTCGTGGTCATGTTGTTGTGGAACGTCGCAGCGTTCGGCCGCAGCCCAGGAGCCGGAATCGCCGCCAGATGCACCAACGCGTCGACACCGTCATACCTGTCGTCGATGCCGGCCATGGCTTCGTAGGCCTGTCCGAAGTCCGTCAGGTCGACCCGCGTCGACCTGACGTCGGGCCGAGTGGGCGGTGCCTGGTCCAGGGCGACAACGTCCCAGCCCTGGTCATGCAGGTGATCGACCACCGCCTTGCCTAGTTTGCCGCTGCTGCCGGTGACCGCTACCCGTTTGCTCACTTTCAGATCATTACATTCTCACCGGCGGCGGGTGACGCGCTGTCTCATGCTGAGACAGGTGAGGCACTTGTCGGTCAGCGGGGCGGTGTTGGACGGGTGAGGTTCAGGGATCGGCGGAGTTGGGGGAGTAGGGGTAGGAAGGTCGGAGGTGGCGTGGTGCCGGTCACGACGCTCAGGGTCAGGCTGTAGCGGAAGGGGGCTGGGACCAACTGCTCGCCGGGGCGGAGTTCGCCGGCCAGGGCGCTGCGGGGGACCAGGGCGAGTTGGGAGCGGCGGCGAGCCATCGCGACCGTGGTTCCGAGGGTGACGCCGCGGCGGGCGCGGGCGCCGAGAGCGATCAGGCGGTTGCGGATCTCCTCGATGCCGCGGTCGTAGGTGGAGAACGGGAGATCGCGCTCTCTCAGCGGTTGCTTGCCTGTCCCGGGCAGGGCCACGCCGGGTGGGACGAAGAGGACCAGGTGGTCGCGGCCGACGGGATGCGCGACCGTGCCGCGAGGAAGAACCATCTGGTCGGCGATCGCGATGAACGCAGCGTCCATGGTGCCTTCGGCAACCTTCTCGACCAGGAACTGACCATGGTCCACCTGTTGCTCGATGTCGATGTCGGTCAGCTCGGCGTCCAGAATGGGGAACAGGATCGGGGCCAGGCTGCTGAATGTGCCGATCACCAGGCGGGTCCCGGCCGCTGCGGACCTGGTCGCGCCGTACACCTCCTCGAGGTGGCCGAGGATGTGCTCAGCGCGCCTGGCCAGTTCTGTTCCTGCTGCGGTCGGCCGGGCGCCGCGGGTGTCTCGCTCGAAGAGCTGGGTCTCGCAGGCGCGTTCCAGCCGGGCCAGTCGCTGGGATGCGGACGGTTGGGCGATCCGCAGTTCGCGCGCCGCCGTGCCGACCGAACCGGTCCGCCTGATCGCCAGCACCAGGCGAAGGTCTTCGACCGATGGTGATGAAGTCATAGGTACAGCCTATGGCCGCCGGATGATTGTTGCCGGCTACCTGGGGAGCGCTCTCCGGACCAGGATCGATGCATGAGAACAGCAGCTGGGAGAGCGCGGCGAGACGCGCTGTTTCTCCTGGCAGGAAGCGGTACTGCGGATCTGGCCTACCGGATCACGCAGGTCGCCTTCCCGTTGGTGGTTCTGCAGCAGACAGGCTCCGTCGCGGCAACCGGATTGGCGGGTGGCGCGTCGGGGATTCCAGTGGTGTTGTCGCCGTGGTGGGCCAGGAAAGCGCGGCAGTGGGTCGATTCCGGTCCACGGTTGGCGGTTGTCGCCGCAGTACAGGCGGTTGCGCTGGCGATGGTTCCGGCTGCGGCCGTGCTCGGTTTGTTAGGCCCGGAGGTGTTGATTGCCAGCGGACTCCTGCTGGGTTGCGGAGATGCGTTGGCGACGCCAGGTCGAGCGGCTCTACTTGCCGACACCGGTGACCGTTGGGGACCTGACAAGGCGGTGCTGCTGTTGACCTGGCAGGACGGGATCAGGCGCGCAGGCATGGTGGTCGGTCCACCGCTCGGCGCGCTGGCGATCGCGGCCGGGTTCACTGATGGCTTGCTGTGGGTCGAAGCCGGGACGGTTCTGGTCGCCGGGCTGCTCGCAGTGAGCGTCACCGGGGAGCGCTCTCCCGCGATCCGGGAGCTGCCGTCGATCCGGGCCAGTCTGGTCGGGCGGAGTGACGTGCTCTACGGCTGGATCGTCCGGGGGGCGGGATGCTTCACCTGGTTCGCGTTCACGCTCGGTCTGTCGGTGATCGGTGCCGAGCGAGGTCAGCCGGGCGTCTACGTGGCCGCCGGGATGTCCGGGTACGGCGTCGGCTCGGTGGTGGGCACGTTGATCTCCCTGGCACTGATCCGGCGATTCCCACCGGTACCGCTGACCGCGATCGCCTGGACCGTCGTCGGGAGCTGCTGGATCGGCATGGGTGTCTGGACCACACCGGCCGCGGTCGCAGTACTGGGAGCTCTTTCGGGTGTGACCATCGTGCTGGGAATCGGGGCCATCACGGCACTGATCACCTGGACGTCGGCAGGTGCGCAGCGGCGTGCGTTGTTGTCGGGCCAGTCAGTCGTGGTGAACGCCAGCAGTTCGGCCGGCCTGCTGATCGGGGGACCGGTGCTGGCGGTGATCGGGGCTGAGCACACGCTGATCGGGGCCGGCCTGGTCACCTGCCTGGTGGCGCTGGGAGTGCTGCCGGCCAGGAGAAACCGGGAGGCGCGGAAAACCAGGGGCTGTCAGAATGCGGAACATGACGGAGATCGTGATCACCACGTTGGCCGAGCGGCCTGATGTCGTGCCCTATCTGGGCGACTTCTGGAATTCCTGGCCCGAGTTCATGAAAGAGGATCTGGTGGCCGACGCGCTGCTCGGCGCGGTGCCGAAGGAGTTCCCGGATCAGTGCCTGATCGCGACCGAGGACGGCGAGGTGGTCGCGCATGCGCGCAGCATCCCGTTCGCCTTCCCGATCGAGGGGCGGCCGGAGCTCCCGGCGCGCGGCTGGGACCAGGTGCTGCAGTGGGGGAGCGAGGACCACCGCCTCGGCCGCGCCACGAATGTCTCCAGCGCCCTGGAGATCATGATCAAGCCGACCCACCGCGCCCGCGGGCTCTCGCACCGCATGGTCGGAGCCATGCGCGATGCGGTCAAGGCCAAGGGTCACAGCACCCTGTACGCACCCGTCCGGCCGAATGGGAAGACAGCCGCCGCGCTGCCGATGGCGCAGTACGTCGAACAGGTGCGTGAGGACGGGCTGCCGGTCGATCCGTGGTTGCGGGTGCACGTGAGGGCCGGCGGGAAGATCGTGAAGGTGGCGCCGACCTCGATGACGGTTTCCGCGTCGCTCGCCGAGTGGCGCGAGTGGACCGGCCTGCCGTTCGACCGCACCGGCGACGTGATCGTGCCGGGAGCGCTCGTGCCGGTGCACTGCAGTGTGGAGCACGACAGCGCCGTCTACCTCGAACCCAACGTCTGGGTCCAGCACGACCTCTGAGCGTGAATACCCCAACTAATCGGGGTATTCAGCCTCGATCAACCGCCGCACGATCGGTGGCATGACAGCCACAGAGCAGAACAAGGTCACCGTTCGGGACTTCATCGACGGTCTGTTCACCAAAGGAGACCTGGGCGCGGTGGACACCTACCTCGCCGAGGACTTCATCAACCACGACCCACCCTTCGGGGTGTCCGCCGATCGGGAAGGGATGCGGACCGCCGCGACGATGATGCGGGCCGGCTTCACCGACTGGCACAGCGAGCTGCACGAGTTGATTGCCGAGGGCGACCTCGTGGTCGAGCGCTTCACGGCCGGCGGTACCCAGACCGGCGAGGTGATGGGGGTGCCGCCGACCGGCCGGGAGGTCAGCCTGCCGGGGATCAACATCTTCCGGCTGCGGGACGGCCGCATCGTCGAGCGCTGGGGACGGCTGGACGAGCTCGGCTTTCTCCGTCAGCTCGAGGTCGTTCCGGCGTAGCATCCACGGTATGGGCGCGGGCGATCGCCTGGAGATGCTGATCCGCCGCTGCTACGCGGGGCTGGAGACGGATGCCCTGCGGGCCGAGGTGCTCGACCGGCTCCGCGGCATCCTGACCGTCGACGCCGCCTTCATCGCCACCGTCGATCCGGCCACCCTGCTGTTCACCTCGGCGACCGCGGAGGATCCGCTCGGCACGGTCACGGAAGCGTTCCTGGACAACGAGTTCGGCCGGTCCGACGTCAACAAGTTCACCGCGCTGGCGGCCGCCGCGGATCCGGTCAACTCACTGGATCACGCGACCCGCGGTGACTGGTCCTCGAGCTCCCGGTACGTCGAGGTGATGGCGCCGCTCGGCCTGGGCGACGAACTGCGGGCGGCGCTGAGGTCCGGCGGCCGTTGCTGGGGAATGATCTGCCTCCATCGGGCGGACGCCGGGTCCGGGTTCTCGGAGCGGGAGCTGACCCTGGTGCGGCGCCTCGGTCCCCATCTGGCCGAGGGTTTCCGGCGCAGCCTCCTGGCCACGAAGGAGCGTCCGGCAACTGAGATCGGACCAGGAGTGATCGTCCTGACCAAAGGGTTCGAGGTGGTGGCGAGCAGCCCGGAGGCGGAGCACTGGCTGACGGAACTGGACCACCACGACGACCCGATGCGTCGTACGGAACTCCCGGTTGCCGTGCGGGCCGCAGCGGCTCAGCTCACTCATGTTCACGAGCTGCCGGCCGCGCCGGTGCTGAAGGTGAGAACGCGGGCCGGACGCTGGCTCGCGGTCCATGCATCGACGTTGAGCGGTGCGGGTGATCACCACATCGCGGTCGTCATCGAGCCTGCTACGCCGACCCAGCTCGGCTCGTTCCTGCTCGATCTTCACGGCCTGACGCCGGCTCAGCAACGGGTGACCGAGCTGGTCCTTCGGGGGCGGTCGACCCGGCAGATCATCGAGCAACTGCATCTGTCCCCGCACACGGTCCAAGAGCATGTCCGCGCGGCCTACGACAAGGTCGGCGTGGGAAGCCGCCGCGAGCTGATCGCCGCGTTGCTCGGCGATCACTGAGACCCGCTCGGAATCAGAAAGTCCGCATCACCTTGATGATGCGGCGGCGGAGCCAGACCCGCCTGGTGCCGTCCGGGTAGCGCCTCAGCCTGGCGAGCTCCCAGCCGCCGTACTCGGCGTGCTCGGTGAGCAACCGCCGTACTGCGCCGCGCGACTCGGTCCTCGACACCTCGAACTGCTGCAGCTCGTATTCAGCCATCCGCACCTCATTTCCTACCGGAACAACAACAACTTCTTCACGAAACATCCTCCAGCGCCGCCACGATGGCCGGCGGCAAGGTCAGCTCCTCCACGCCCAGTACCGACTTCAACTGCATCGCCGTCCGGGCCCCGACGATCGCCGCCGTCACGCCCGGCCGGTCCCGGACCCAGGTGAGCGCCACCTCGAGCGGAGTCCAGCCGAGCCCGTCAGCAGCGCGGGCTACCGCTTCAACGATGCCCGAACCTCGCCCATCGAGGTAGGGGTCGACGAATCTGGACAGATGTTGAGACGCCGCCCGGGAGTCGGCGGGGATGCCCGTCCGGTACTTCCCAGTCAACACACCGCGCCCAAGTGGCGACCAAGCCAGTACTCCGATGCCGAGGCCGCCCGCCGCTCGAATGGCATCCGCCTCCGCGTCCCGGGCGAGCAGGGAGTACTCCACCTGGTTCGACACCGGTACTGCGCGCCCGGGCCACGCCTGCTGCCAGGTGACGGCTCTGGCGGACTTCCAGCCCGCGTAGTTCGACACCCCGACGTACCGGACCTTGCCGGAGCTCACCGCGTGGTCCAGCGCCGACAGAGTCTCCTCCAGCGGCACGTCGTCGGACCAGGTGTGCAGCTGCCACAGATCGATGTAGTCCACGTTCAGCCGCCGCAGGGACCCTTCCAGGTCGCGCAGCAGGGCACCGCGGGAGGTATCGGTGATCCGCTCGCCCCGGCGGACGCTGAAGCCGGCTTTGGTGGCGATCACGAGGTCGTCGCGATCCACCACGTCGCCGAGCAGGGAGCCGATCAGCAGCTCGCTGTCACCGTCGCCGTACGCCGCGGCGGTGTCGATCAGGGTGCCGCCGGCCGCCACGAAAGCCGCGAGTTGCTCACGGGCCTCGTGCTCGTCGGTGTCGCGGCCCCACGACATGGTGCCCAGGCCCAGCCTGCTCACCGTCAGGCCACTGTGACCCAGATAGCGCTGCTGCATGAGCCGAGCCTATTGCGGACCTCCGACATCGGCTCGTTAGGCTCGCCTGTCATGCGACTCGGACTCAACATCAGCTTCGTCCTCGGTGGGGACGACCATCTGGATCACCTGCGGCTGGTGAGGGAGGCCGAGGCGCTCGGATTCTCCGTCGCCTGGGCCGCTGAGGCGTACGGCTCGGACGCCGCCACGCTGCTCAGCTGGATAGCAGGCCAGACCTCGACCATCGACCTCGGCGCGGGCGTCTTCCAGATCCCGGCCCGGACGCCGGCGATGACCGCGATGACGGCGGCGACCCTCGACAAGCTCTCCGGCGGCCGGTTCCGGCTCGGGCTGGGCGTGTCCGGACCTCAGGTGTCCGAGGGCTGGCACGGCGTCCGCTTCGCTCAGCCGTTGCTCAGGACGCGTGAGTACGTTGCCATCGTGAACTCCGCGCTGCGCCGCGAGACGGTCGCGTTCGAAGGCAAGTACTTCACCCTGCCTCTGCCCGACGGGCCGGGGAAGGCGCTCAAGCTCTCGATCCGGCCGGTGCGCGATCATGTACCGGTCTACCTGGCCGCCGTCGGCCCGAAGAACCTCGAACTGGCCGGCGAGATCGCCGACGGCTGGCTCGGCATCCTGAACGACCCGTCGTACCTGGGAGAGCAGTTGAACCACATCAGGACCGGCCGCGGGCCGGATCGCGGCCTGGACGACTTCGACGTGGTCGCCTCCGTCCCGGTCGTGGTCGGGGACGACATCGAGGCCGGCGCCGACCCGATCCGCGGTTACACCGCGCTGTACATCGGCGGAATGGGCAGCCGCGAGAAGAACTTCTACAACGCGCTCGCGGTCCGGATGGGGTACGCCGACGAGGCCAAGGAGATCCAGGACCTCTACCTGGCGAAGAAGCACCGCGAGGCGATGGCCGCCGTACCGCTGGGCTTCATCGACTCGATCTCGCTGCTCGGTGGCAAGGAGCGGATCGCCGACAAGCTCACCGCGTACGCCGAGGCCGGCGTCACCACACTCGCCCTGACCCCCTTCGAACCGACCGTGGAGCAACGGATCGACACGCTCCGCACCGTGGCCGCGGCCCTTGAACTCGCCGGGATCGGTGACTGACAGTCCATGTCGATCTGGGACGCCATCATCCTCGGCATCGTCGAGGGGCTCACCGAATTCCTGCCCGTCTCCAGCACCGGTCACCTGACCATCACCTCGAAGATCCTCGGTCTGCAGATCGACGATCCGGCCATCACGGCCTTCACCGCGGTGATCCAGTTCGGCGCGATCGCGGCCGTGGTGCTCTTCATGTGGAAAGACATCCGCCGGTACGCCGTGGCGTGGTTCCGCGGTCTGCGGCACGCCGAGTACCGGGGTGAGTTCGACCACCGGATGGGCTGGTACGTCATCGTCGGCTCGCTGCCGATCTGCATCGTCGGGTTCCTCGCGAGGGACATCATCTCCGGGCCGCTGCGCAGCCTGTGGTGGGTCGGGGGGTCGTTGATCGTCTGGTCGTTCTTCATGATCGCGGCCGAGCGGCTCGGCAGCCAACGCCGCCCGCTGACCCGGATCACGCTGATCGACGCCGTCTTTATGGGCATCATCCAGTGCCTCGCCCTGATCCCGGGCGTCTCCCGCTCCGGCGCCACCATCACGGCCGGCCTGTTCCGCGGCCTCGACCGGGTCGCGGCGACCCGGGTGGCGTTCCTCCTCGGCATCCCGGCCCTGGTCGGCGCGGCCGTCTTCGAACTACCCCACGCCCTCGACGGCAGCGTCGGCGCCGTCCCGGTCCTCGTCGGCACCATCGTCAGCTTCATCGTCGGCTACGCCTCGGTCGCCTGGCTGATCAGATTCGTCGCCAAACACACCACCGAGGTCTTCGCCTTCTACCGAATCCTCCTAGGCATAGTCATCCTCATCCTCCTAGCCACCAGCACCATCACCGCCACCTGACCCCTGCCAAAACCTGGGATCATTCGCCCCGTTTTCACCTTCTGTGGACAAGTGGTCTAGCGGTGTGTCAGACCACTCGTCCACAGAACGTCAAGACGGGGCGAATGAGTGGAAGGCGTGGTTAGAGCCAGCCGGCTTTGCGGAAGCCGGCGTACATGGCGGTGCAGACGATGGCCATCAGGGTGAGGACGGCGTAGTAGCCGTAGTACCAGCGGAGTTCGGGCATGTTGTCGAAGTTCATGCCGTAGATGCCGGCCAGCATGGTCGGGACCGCGGCGATCGCGACCCAGGCTGAGATGCGGCGCATGTCGTCGTTCTGCTGGACCGAGACGCGGGCCAGGTGGGCGTTCAGGGCAGAGCTGAGCAGAGTGTCGAGGACTTCGGTCTGCTCGGAGACGCGGATCACGTGGTCGGCGACATCGCGGAAGAACGGCGCCGCCTCGCGACTGACCAGCGGGACGGCACCGTGGGCGAACGCCTCCATCGGTTCGCGCAGCGGGAGGACCGCGCGGCGCATCTCCAGCACCTCGCGCTTGAGCAAGTAGATCCGCTCGGCGTCGCTGGTTGGTGCGGGCGAGAAGACCGAGGACTCCACCTCGTCCACGTCGATCTCGACGTACTCCGCGACCGCTTCGTAGCCGTCGACCACCGAGTCGCAGATCGCCCAGAGCACCGCGGGCGGGCCGTGACCGAGGACCGAGGCGCGGTCCTCGAGTTCCTGCCGGGCCGTGGTCAGGGCAGCCCCTTCGCCGTGGCGGACCGTCACGACGTACCGGTTGCCGACGAAGACGCTGACCTGGCCGGTCTCGACCGCGTCGTTGGCGTCGACGTACCAGAGGGTGCGCAGGACGACCACGATCGATTCGCCGTACCGTTCGACCTTCGGGCGCTCGTGGGCCCTCAGGGCGTCCTCGACGGCGAGTTCGTGCAGGTTGAAGAGCTTCTGGACCCGGCGCATCTCGTCCTCGGTCGGCTCGTGCAGCCCGACCCAGCCGAACGAGGCGCCGTCGTCGTCGATCGCCTGCGCGACCGTCTCGGGGTCCCGGGGCAGGTCTTGCCGTTCGCCCTCGGCGTAGACCCCACAGTCGACGATCACCACGCCATGATCGCATCGACCCCATCCCTTGCGTCCGAAGAGGCGCGGGGCAGGCCCCTCGTCGCTTCGGACGTAAGGATCAGAGGTGGGAGCGGGAGGCGGGGCTTTGGGGGGACCGGATAGCGTGCGGGCATGCCCACGGTGATTCTGGTTCGGCACGGCCGTAGCAGTGCCAACATGTCCGGCGTCCTGGCCGGGCGGACCCCAGGGATGAAACTCGACGAAACCGGGGTGCAGCAGGCGGCCGCGGTAGGCGAACGGTTGGCCGG
>NZ_DASRXP010000215.1:0-7321 GCF_035687465.1 Kribbella sp. | reverse complement strand
TGGCGCTCGGGTCGACCTGCACACCCGGGCCCATCGTCGTCGAGAACACGGTCTTCTTGATGTAGCGACCCTTCGAGCTGGAGGGCTTCAGCCGGAGAATCTCCTCCAGTGCGGCGCCGTAGTTCTCCACCAGCTGGGCCTCGTCGAAGGAGACCTTGCCGATGATGAAGTGCAGGTTCGCGTGCCGGTCGACCCGGAACTCGATCTTGCCGCCCTTGATGTCGGTGACGGCCTTCGTCACGTCCGGGGTGACCGTGCCGGTCTTCGGGTTCGGCATCAGACCACGCGGTCCGAGCACCCGGCCCAGCCGGCCGACCTTGCCCATCATGTCGGGGGTGGCGACGACGGCGTCGAAGTCGAGCCAGCCGTCGGTCACCTTCTTGATCATGTCGTCGTCACCGACGAAGTCGGCGCCGGCGGCCCTGGCGGCCTCGGCCTTCTCACCGGTGGCGAAGACGAGGACCCGTGCCGTCTTGCCGGTGCCGTGCGGAAGGTTGACGGTGCCGCGCACCATCTGGTCGGCCTTGCGGGGGTCGACCCCGAGGCGCATCGCGACGTCGATGGTCGAGTTGAACTTCTTACCGGTCGCACCCTTCTTGGCGAACTTGATCGCCTCGAGCGGGGTGTACAGGTGGTCGAAGTCGATCTCTTCCGCGATCGCGCGGTAGCTCTTGCTGCGCTGAGTCATGAGTGTTCCTCTCTGGGATGTGGTGTCACGGGCGGCGCTTCGCCCTGCCACAACTGCTGTTCGGTACTACATGTCCAACGGCTGGGCCGAGGGACTTATTTCTCGACGACGACGCCCATCGAACGGGCGGTGCCCTCGATGATCTTCATCGCGGCGTCGATGTCGCGGGCGTTCAGGTCCGGCATCTTGGTGGTGGCGATCTCGCGGACCTGGTCCTTGGTGATCTTGCCGACCTTGTCCTTCTGCGGGACGGCCGAACCCTTCTGCAGGCCCGCGGCCTTCTTGATCATCTCCGGCGCCGGCGGCGTCTTGGTGATGAAGGTGAAGGAGCGGTCTTCGTAGATGGTGATCTCGACCGGCACGACGTTTCCGCGCATGGACTCCGTCTGGGCGTTGTACGCCTTGCAGAACTCCATGATGTTGACGCCGTGCGGACCGAGCGCGGTACCGACCGGCGGGGCCGGCGTCGCGGCACCGGCCTGGAGCTGCACCTTCACGAGGGCAGCGATCTTCTTCTTGGGAGGCATTCTCTCGGGTCCTTAGACTTTCTGGATCTGGCTGAAGCTGAGTTCCACCGGGGTCTCCCGGCCGAAGATCTCCACCAGCGCCTTGATCCGCTGGGCGTCGGCATTGATCTCCGTGATCGTGGCGTGCAGGGTCGCGAACGGCCCGTCGACCACCATGACCGAGTCGCCCACACCGAAGTCGGCGACCTCGACCTTCTTCTTGGCCGCGGTCTTGGTGGGTGCGGCGCCGGTCTCGGCAGCCGCCGCCTCGGCCGCCGCCACGACGGCCGGAGCGAGCATCTTCTCGACCTCTTCGAGGCTGAGCGGGACGGGCTTCTGGCTGTTCCCGACGAAGCCGGTCACCGACGGCGTGTGCCGCACGGTCGACCAGGACTCGTCCGTCAGGTCCATCCGGACCAGCACGTAGCCGGGAAGCACGGTGCGCTTCACCATCCGGCGCTGGCCGTTCTTGATCTCGGCGACCTCTTCGGTCGGCACGACGATCTCGAAGATGTAGTCCTCCATGTTCAGGGAGTTGATCCGGTTCTCCAGGTTGCCCTTGACCCGGTTCTCCATCCCTGAGTACGTGTGCACCACGTACCAGTCGCCGATCTGGGAGCGCAGCGTGCTGCGCAGCTCCTCCAGCGGGTCGCCCGGCTCCTCCGGCACGACCTCTTCGGCCACGTCCGCCCCGACCGTCTCCTCGAGGGCGTCGGAGTCCGCGTCCTCGTCGTCGGAGTCGCTGGAATAGGCGACCTCGTCGGGAGCGGTCTCCGGCTCGGTGGTGTCGTCCGGAGCGGTCTCGGCGGTCTCGGCGGCCAACTCGTCCGTCGCGTCCTCGACATCGCCCTCGGTGACGACCTCGTCGTCCTCCGCCGCGTTGCCGGTGGCGACGATCACGATCGGCTCGTCGTCGGAGTCGTCCTCGTCCGGCGTGCCTTCCTCGGCGTCGTCGTCGGCCGCGTACTCCGCGACCTCCTCGGCGGGCTCGTCGTCGTCCTCGTCGTCAGCCGCGGCCACGGGCTCGACGAACGGGTCGTCGTCCTCGGCGGCGGGAGCGAACAAGTCGTCGTCATCGTCGTCCGAGTCGTCGAAGTCGAAGCTCTCGAGGTCGAGGTCGTCGTCGGAGTCAGCGGGTACGTCGACGTCGGCCTCCGGGTCGAGGACCTCGTCGTCGCGCTGGTCGGACACGTTGTACTCCGTCATCTGTGCATCGTGGGGGTGAATCTGGTGGATCCTGCCGCTCCGTACTGGCCGCTGTGCTCCAAGACGGCCGGCGGCCCGGTCCGGGTCAGCCGAAGATCTTGAACATCGCCCAGCCGAAGGCGAGGTCGAGGACCGACACGATCGCGATGACGAACACCACGAAGGTCAGCACGACCACGAAGTAGGTGGACAGCTGCTTGCGGGTCGGCCAGACGACCTTGCGGAGCTCGGCGACCACCTGGCGGTAGAAGCGCAGCAGGCGATTGCCCTGCTTGCCCTCCGCCGGCTTGCCGGCGCCGGACGGTGCCGGGGTGCGCGTCTCCGTCACGACCTACCTCTTTCGCTAGCGGCGGCCTGACCGACCCGTTGCCGGTCAGGATTTGCAGGGCACGAGGGACTTGAACCCCCAACCTTCGGTTTTGGAGACCGATGCTCTGCCAGTTGAGCTAGTGCCCTCTGCAAAGTTCCAGACGCCGCTAGACCTGATCTCGGGCATGCCGAGTCAGGGCCATCTACGCCCGGACTAGAAGAGTGTACGGGGTCCGGGCCACCTGGTCGAACTGAGGCCCACCCCGCCACGACTCCCACCCAAGCGCCGTACCGCGCCCAGAACCTTACCTTCCCTACCCCCGGCCAACGCCGCACACCCCCTGTCCGTTCCCGCCACCCGGGACCGGATCGCCAGGCCTGGCGATCACTTGGCGATACCCAGGTGTCACCCGGTGCTGGGCAGTGCCAGGATGGGGTCATGGCTTCCCGCATTTCTGCACGTATCGGTGCAATCAGTGAATCGGCCACCCTCGCTGTCGACGCGAAGGCGAAGGCCCTCAAGGCCGCCGGTCGCCCGGTGATCGGCTTCGGCGCCGGTGAACCGGACTTCCCGACCCCGGACTACATCGTCGAGGCCGCCCTCGAGGCCGTCCGCGATCCGAAGAACCACCGCTACACCCCGGCAGGTGGTCTGCCGGAGCTGAAGCAGGCGATCGTCGAGAAGACGAAGCGGGATTCGGGGTACGAGGTCGAGGCCTCCCAGGTGCTCGTCACCAACGGCGGCAAGCACGCCGTCTACAACACGTTCGCGACGCTGCTCGACCCGGGCGACGAGGTGCTGCTGCCGGCGCCGTACTGGACCACCTACCCGGAGGCGATCAAGCTCGCCGGCGGCGTCCCGGTCGAGGTGCTGGCCGACGAGACCCAGAACTACCTGGTCACGGTCGAGCAACTGGAGGCGGCCCGGACCGAGAAGACGAAGGCGCTGGTGTTCTGCTCGCCGTCGAACCCGACCGGCGCGGTGGAGAGCCCGGAAGCGATCGAGGCGATCGGCCGCTGGGCGCTGGAGCACGGCATCTGGGTGATCACCGACGAGATCTACGAGCACCTGACCTACGGCGGCGCGAAGGCGACGTCGCTGCCGGTCGCGGTACCGGAGCTGGCCGACACCACCGTCGTCCTGAACGGCGTCGCCAAGACCTACGCGATGACCGGCTGGCGGGTCGGCTGGATGATCGGCCCGAAGGACGTCATCAAGGCAGCCGCGAACCTGCAGTCGCACCAGACCTCGAACGTCTCCAACGTGTCCCAGCGGGCCGCGATCGCCGCGCTGACCGGTGACCTGAGCGCGGTCGAGGAGATGCGGAAGGCCTTCGACCGGCGCCGCAAGACGATGGTGCAGATGCTGAACGAGATCCCCGGCGTCGAGTGCCCCGAGCCGACCGGCGCGTTCTACGCGTACCCGTCGGTGAAGGGCGTGCTCGGCAAGGAGATCAACGGGCGGGTCGCGACGACCTCGACCGAGCTGGCCGAGATCATCCTCGAGGAGGCCGAGGTGGCCGTCGTACCGGGCGAGGCGTTCGGCGCTCCCGGCTACCTGCGGCTGTCCTATGCCCTCGGCGACGACGACCTGGTCGAAGGCGTCTCCCGGATCCAGAAGCTGCTGAGCTGAGCTCACGATCGTGATCGGACCGTCCCTCGCCAAGGGTGGTGGACGGCCCGATTTCTGTCTCAGCCGGTTGCCTCGGTAACCTTCTGTAATGACGCATCGGGACCTGCGGCTGCTGCCGAAGACCCATCTGCACCTGCACTTCTCCGGCTCGATGCGGCACCTGACCCTGGTCGAGCTCGCGGACACCCACGGTGTGCGGCTGCCGGACGCCCTCCGCACCGACTGGCCGCCCGAGCTGTCCGCCGCGGACGAGCGCGGCTGGTTCCGGTTCCAGCGCCTGTACGACATCGCCCGGTCCGTACTGCGCACCGAGGACGACGTACGCCGCCTGGTCCGTGAGGCGGCCGAGGACGATCGAGCCGACGGATCCCGCTGGCTGGAGATCCAGGTGGATCCGTCCGGGTACGCGAACCGCTTCCACGGGATCACCGAGTTCACCGATCTCGTGCTCGACGCGGCCCGGGATGCGTCCGCGTCCACCGGGATCGCCGTCCAGGTGGTGATCGCGGCGAACCGCACTCGCCACCCGCTCGACGCGAGGACGCTGGCACGGTTGGCAGCGCAGTACGTCGGACGCGGGGTCGTCGGTTTCGGGCTGTCCAACGACGAGCGCCGCGGCACCACGTCGGAGTTCGCACCGGCCTTCCGGATCGCCCGCCACGCCGGGCTGCTCGCGGCACCTCACGGTGGTGAGCTGTGCGGCCCCGCGACCGTGCGGACCTGCCTCGACGAGCTCGGCGCCGGACGAATCGGCCACGGCGTGCGCTCTGTCGAAGACCCGGATCTGCTGAAGCGACTGGTCGACGCGCAGGTCGCACTGGAGGTCTGCCCGGCATCCAACGTGTCGCTGGGGGTCTACCGCAGTGCAGAGGACGTTCCACTGCGACAGCTGTACGAGGCGGGCGCCCGGATCGCACTGGGAGCCGACGACCCGCTGCTGTTCGGGTCGCGGCTCGCGGAGCAGTACGAGACGGCCCGCAGCGTCCACCACTTCACCGACACAGAACTGGCCGACCTCGCCCGAGGCTCAGTACTGGCCTCAACCGCGCCGGCCGAAGTACAAAAAGGCCTCCTCGCCGAGATCGACGCCTGGCTCGGCGTCGACCAGGCCGCCCCAGCCCAGGCCCCGGCCGGCACCTACTAGCCAACCTCCAAGCCACGGGCTTACGTTGCGGGCATGATGCCGACCAAGATCCTGCTGCCTGAGGACGAGCTGCCGACCCGCTGGTACAACGTGCTGCACGATCTGCCCACGCCTCCGCCGCCGGTATTGCACCCCGGCACCGGACAGCCTGTCGGACCGGACGACCTGGCTCCGCTGTTCCCGATGGACCTGATCCTGCAGGAGGTGTCGCAGGACCAGTACATCGACATTCCCGGCGAGGTGCTCGACGTCTACCGCCTGTGGCGACCAAGCCCGCTCTACCGGGCGCACCGACTCGAGAAGGCACTGGATACCCCGGCGCGGATCTACTACAAGTACGAAGGCGTCTCCCCGGCCGGCTCGCACAAGCCGAACACGGCGGTTCCCCAGGCTTATTACAACGCCAAGGCCGGAGTCCGGAAGCTGACCACCGAGACCGGTGCCGGGCAATGGGGAACCGCGCTGGCGTTCGCGTGCGCGCAGTACGGGTTGGAGTGTGAGGTGTGGCAGGTGCGGGCGTCGTACGACCAGAAGCCGTACCGCCGGACCATGATGGAGGTGTTCGGCGCCACCGTGCACCCGAGCCCGTCGGACCTGACCGAGGCCGGGCGGAAGATCCTCGTCGGGGACCCGACCTCCACCGGGTCGCTCGGCATCGCCATCAGCGAGGCGGTCGAGGTCGCGCTGCAGGACGAGTCGATCCACTACGCGCTCGGCAGCGTGCTGAACCACGTGCTGCTGCACCAGACGATCATCGGCGAGGAAGCCCTGATGCAGCTCGCCATGGTCGGCGAGACGCCTGACCTGCTGGTCGGCTGCACCGGCGGCGGCTCGAACTTCGGCGGTCTCGCCTTCCCCTTCCTGCGGGAGAAGTGGGCCGGGAAGATGGCACCGGTGATCCGCGCGGTCGAACCGGCCGCCTGCCCGTCGCTCACGCAGGGCACCTACGCGTACGACTTCGGCGACACCATCGGGATGACGCCGCTGATGAAGATGCACACGCTCGGGCACGACTTCGTCCCGGATCCGATCCACGCGGGCGGGCTGCGGTACCACGGGATGAGCCCGCTGATCAGCCACCTGTACGAGACCGGTGAGATCGAGGCGATCGCCAAGCAGCAGTCGGAGTGCTTCGCGGCCGGGGTGCTGTTCGCCCGCGCCGAGGGCATCCTGCCGGCGCCCGAACCGACGCACGCGCTCGCCGCGGCGATCGAGGAAGCCCAGCGCTGCAAGGAGTCCGGCGAGGAGAAGGTCATCCTCACCGCGCTCTGCGGCCACGGCCACCTGGACCTGGCCGCGTACGACGCTTATCTGTCCGGCTCGATGACCGACCGCTCCTGGGACGACGCCGACCTCCAGGCCTCGGTTGCCCACGCACTCGAGCGGCTGCCCGCGGTCAACTAGAAGCGCCGCCACCAGGGCTTGGGGCGTTTGGCGACCGCTCCGAGCCACCCCGCCGGGACTTCCCAGCCCTTGGCGGCGATGCCCTCGAAGTACGCCGCCTTGACACTGTCCGGGAGCCAGTACGACGCGCTGTCGTGCTGCGCCCCGCTCCGATGGTGCTCGAAGAACGTGGTCCGCCGGCCCCGGCTCCAGACAGTCGCCGCGGAAGAGCAGTAGGCCAGCCTGGTGAAGTCCCACCGGGCCTGCTCGTCCGCCATGTCGAAGGTGCGCTCGGCAACAGTCAGCAGCCCGCGCTTCGGCTCCACCGCACTGTTGATCTCCTCGATCAGCCCCTGTACTACGGCCCGGTCGGCCGTCAATTCGTGGGGCAACCACAACTCCCGCGGATCCAGCACCACCGGCCCGATCCAAGGCGCCACCACCTCGAGGAA
>NZ_DASRXP010000214.1:0-17620 GCF_035687465.1 Kribbella sp. | reverse complement strand
TGTCGAGGGCGACCGCGCCTCCGCGGTGCGTTTCTACCTCGAACTGGTCGACCAGGCTGACGTCGACACCGATCAGGCCGTCCGCGAACTGCTCACCGAGCCACGGTCATGATTCTGATAGCAGGCGGTACGGGACGCCTGGGAAGCCGGATCGCCAACGACCTCTGCCGCCGCGATCTCAGAGTGCGGGTGCTGAGCCGTGGCCTGACTACTCCCGTCCTAGTGCTCGAGGACAAAGTCGAGGTCGTGCACGGTGACGTCCGTGATCGGGCCGGCCTCGACCAAGCCATGAACGGGATCGACGTGGTCGTAGCGGCGGTGCAAGGATTCGTCGCCCCGGGTGACGTCACCCCGGAGAGCGTTGACCGGGACGGCAACATCAACCTCATCGAGGCAGCGGAGGCACGGGGGGCCTCGTTCGTACTGGTCTCGGCGGTCGGCGTCGCGGCCGACAGCCCGATGGAACTTTTCCGGATGAAGTGCGCCGCCGAGCAGCGCCTGCGAGCCGGGTCGTGCAAGTGGACGATCGTCAGATCAGACGCGTATGTCGAGACCTGGGCGGACATCCTGACTCAGACAGCCGGCGCGTCCGGCAGGCCCTTGATCTTCGGACGTGGCACTGCCCCGGTCTCCTGGGTAAGCGTCGACGACGTGGCCGCGCTCACCGAACAGGCAGTACTCGACGACTCCCTACGAAACCGGGTCCTGGAGATCTGCGGCCCCGAGCCGATCGCGCTGATGGACCTCGCGAAACTCGTGATGGCGCACCAAGGATGGCCCGGTAACCCCCGCCGAGTACCACGCCCGATCCTGCACCTGATGGCGAACACGATCGGCCGAGTCCGCCCCGCACTAGGCCGCCAAGCACGCGCGGCATTAGCAATGGACAACCTGCCGACCCGCCACGACGACGCCTTGCGCGCCGAGTTCCCCAACCTGCCCCGTACCCCGATCTCCCAGGCAATCAGCCGCCTGCTCGTACCTTCCTGATCCGTAGGATCCGGGGATGCCCTTCAGCGATCGACTCGTTGCAAGCACTGCCGACGCATCGTGGCTACCGCCCGGAAGCACTGCAGAAGTATGGGCGTGCGACTCCACCGCAAGCCCGGAGCCAGTGATCATCGTTCGGTTCCTGCTGACTCGAGTTGTTGCTGGTCGCGAGCCTGAGATCTTCTGCGTCGAGGTAACGAAAGGGCTTGACCTACCGACTCGGTTCCTTGGAGGAGACAACGGCTGGACCGCTTCGACCGTGGGACTTGATGACCTGAGCCAGGACCTCTTTGGTCGACTGGTGCCAACGCGCTGCGTGGGATACGTCCGCAACGTTGTGCCCACCCCCGACGAGACCTACCAATACCCCACGCCCTACGCCCATGTTCCGGTCTTCACGGCGACCTCAACTCACGAACCAATCGCTCCGGGGCATTGGGTACCCCTGTCGAGGGGACGGGTCGAACTCAGTACCCGGCACTGGTGGCCCGTCGCCGAATGGTTCCTCTTGTCGAGAAATGATGAGGGGCCGCCGGCCGAGGCTCCTGAGCGCGACGACCGGTGAGGCAGACTGCGGGGATACGTCTCGATGGTCCCTTGCCGTTCCGCGGTCACATCAGCTGGCTGACGCCGGAAGCCGGGACTCAGCGATCGTCGGCGGAGTGGCTTAGGCGGGAGGCGTCGGGCCAGACCATGCGTAGGCAGCTGGGACTGCCGTTCAGGCGGGTTGGGTCTCCGCCGGGCGGTGGGACGGTTGCCGTCTCCACGCAACTGGCTCCCGACACGAGGTAGAACTGCTGCGCTGCGGTGTTCTGCTTCAACACCCACAGGTACAACGCGTTGCCTGTCGCCCGTTCGGTGACGGCTCGTGCGGCGCGGGCTAGAAGCTCGGTGCCGATGCCTGTACGGCGCTGGCTGTGGTGGACGTGCAGGTTGTCGACAAGGCTGCCCCACCTCGGGTCGTCATCGAACGCGACGTGGACAAAGCCCACCAGCCGCTCATCGTGCTCGGCGAGCACGGTGCCAGTGTCGGTGGGTGAGGCTAGCCGCGCTGACCAGACCGCGCGTCGGTCGGCAGCGATGTCGCCATCGAGGAACGAGTCAGCGTAGGCACCGCGATAGTGCCTGCGCCAACTGTCAGCGTGCAGCATCGCGATCTGCTCGGCGTCATCGACTCCCGCCGAACGGAACCGCAGAGACGTCATCAGAACACCCCTGTCCAGGAGCATCGGCCGCTGGGAAACCGGGCTCTTACGTGATCGGGGACGAGCGGCATGAATCCTCCAGTGCGCGGCTTGCTCAACACCCGTGTGCCGAGCCTGGTCCTCACCCGGAGCACCCCACCCGCAAACCGGAGGGTTGCCGACCAGCAAGCCGGGGCTTCGCACTGGCACTCATGACCTGTACCGAAACGCTAGCACCACCGAGGCCGGTGCGGAATCGCGTTAATCGACCCAGACCCGCAGGTACATCCCAGGCGACCACGAAGCGTTTGATCGAGGCAGTGGCATGTGTGACTTTGCGGACACGAGATGCGAGATGCGAGATGACGCTCGGACAGACTCCTCGATCGCATCAGTCGCAACGATCCAGATGAAGTCGCCTGGCAGAGCGAGTTGATCGCGATCCTGGATAGTCAGACTGAGCGCTGGTCGGGTTGTCGGGGCAGAATCAAGGTGTGAAGAAGACTGAGGCCAACCCCGTGGTCGCGCGCAACCGCAAGGCTGCCCATGACTACCATCTGGGCGAGTCCTGGGAGGCGGGGATCGTGTTGCAGGGTATGGAGGTGAAGGCGCTCCGTGCCGGGCGGGCGTCTCTGGTCGGCGGCTTCGCCACTGTCGAGGACCGGGAGATCTGGCTGCACGGCGTACACATCCCGCAGTACTCCCAGGCCCGCTGGTTCAACGACGGCTCACGCCGCAAGCGGAAACTGCTGCTACATCGTGCCCAGATCGACAAGATCGAGCGCAAGGTCAACGAGAGCGGGCTGACGATCGTCCCGGTGACCCTCTACTTCAAGGACGGTCGGGCGAAGGTCGAGATCGCCCTGGCCCGCGGCAAGAAGACCTGGGACAAGCGGTACGCGCTCGCCGAGCGCGAGGCGACCCGGGAGGCCGAGCGTGCGGTTAGCCGCCGGCTGAAGGGTCGCCGGGACTGATCAGCGGTGCGTACGACGGTTCCCTTGACGGAGTCGGGCGGGCCCAGTAGTCGACAGCCGTTGATGGCTGTTCAGGGCTCTCTGCGCATCATGTATCCATGATGTTGAGGGCTCGACCGGTGTTGTCGGAGCGGATGTTGACCTATGACGGGTCAGGCCTGACCTTGATCGGCGGCAATCTTCAGGCGGGTTCGGCCGGATTTCATGATTCGCCTACGGCACGCTTGCAGGCCATCCGGTGAGAGGGGCGGAGGCGTTCCTTGTGGATCGCCGAACGGACGGGTCGGTGTGGCTGACGATCCGCTCCCTGACCCGACCCGCGAGCGGACTCTGGCGAGCCGCCTACCCAGTGACGCTCCTCGCCCAGCACCTGTATCGGAGGCGCTACTTCCGCTCCCTCAACGGGCGGAATCCTTCAGCTATCGGCCTGCCTGACGGGTCATCGAGGGACGGTTGGTCGCTTGCGCCGGACGATGTGCCAGTGCGCAGCTCTGGGCTGGCTGGTGTTCCGGGTCCACGACCTGGTGGCACGGCTGCGTGTGTCTGGATCGGCGGCGCAAGGGCCGACCGGCGTCTACATCCCGGTCTTCGTAGGGGCAGGCGTCAGCGGCACGGCTGCGCCTCTGACCTTGTGATGGCTCATCGCGATCCAGGGTCCACGAAGAAGCGCGCCGCCACGAAGAAGTCCCAGCCGATCATCACCCCGTAGCTGATCAGCAACACACCGACCGCCATCGCGATCGCCTGCCTCACCAGCGGGTACCGCCCTCGACCTTCGGGACGATCACGAAGGCGTCGTTGAGCAACCTCGTCATCCGTTTCGGAACGACCAACAGTGCCCCGCCGACACCGATCAGAGCACAGATTACGAGAACCACAATCGCTATCGGCCCGCGCACCGTATCCCCTTCAATCGCCACTGAATCTCCACAGATAGCACGCGACCGGAGAGCATGGCGCGAAGGCCGGAAACACTAACGGAGCCCTATCGTCAGCATCGGTCAAGACGCCACACCTGCACCGCGGCCATGACGATGGACCTGTACTGCCACTGTGTCCTCGATCGCCAAGCTGCTCGGCGTCAGCCGCGCCACCATCTACAAGTACGTTCTTGAGCTCCGCTCCCTCGCCGTATCCGGCGGGTCGGCGAGCTGGGTGACCTTGCCTCCGGCCACCAACTGCGGCGAAACGCCGGCCGGGCTAGGCCGCGACGGTACGGGGTGTCCACTTCTTGCGCACAGCAACGCCTTTCAGTGAGGACCGGTCAAGTAGGTACAGCCCTGCGAAGGCAGGCACGGGCCGGCCATCCCCGGGATCACGTTGTTCACGATTGTGTTGGTGTAGGCCGCAGCGAACCGGGCGCCGCCGTACATGGTGGCGGGGACGTAGTACCGGTACGCCGTCCGGCCGGCCTTGGGCGCGATGATGTAGCCCTTGCCGGTGCCGTTCTTCACCTGCACCGGGCCGACCGTCGTCCAGGTGTTGCCGGTCCAGCGCTGCAGCGTGGCGGTCGTGTTCGCCTGCGGGTAGATGTAGACGCCGGCAGTGTTCCGGTCGTAGGTGCCGACCTGCGGCGAGGTGAAGAAGCCGAACACGTCGAGCTGGGTGGTGGACGACGTCGTCGGGGTGATCGCCTGGTAGGCAAGCGACGAGCCGTACCAGGTCGCCGGCGCTACGACCCGGTACTGACGGCTTCCCCCGGTACCGAACGGGAACGAGAACTTGCCGTTGCTGAACTTGGCCGAACTGACCGTGTACCACGCGCTGGACGAAGTGTTGCGGGCCTGCAGCACGATCTGTCGCTGCTCGTAGGCCGGGGTGTAGGTCCCGGTCACCGCCGACTGGCGGTTGTAGACCGCCCAGGCCGGGACCTTCGCGGTCACGCTGGTCCCGTAGGCGCTCAGCATGTTGTTGGTGGTGACGTCGTGCCATTCGTTGTACGCGGTCACGGCCAGCGAGTACGCCGACCGCAGTGTGTAGGTCACCTGCGTGGCTGTGGTCCGACCACCAATCTTGACGTCGTAGTAGCTCGAGTTGGCGGGGTCGTAGGTCACCTGGAACGTCACCGGCAGATTCAGGTCCAGCGGGTCGTTCGGTGTGGTGTCGGTCCAAGTCGGCGACCTCCACTTCACGGTCATCGCGCCGGAGGCGGCCAGCGTCGAGGAGACCCGCTGCGGGACCTGCGGGGTGTTCGCGTCGAAACCCGCCGACGCCGCCTCCGGGCCGAGCGAGCCCGCGGACACGACGAACTCCAGCGGTGCGTCCCGCCCGACCCTCTGACCGTAGTCGGAGGGCCAGGCGTTCCAGATCTCGACCGAGTTCGGTTGATCGGCGGTCGTGGTCCAGGTCTTGTACACAGCGGTCTCCCCGCGCTTGCGCAGCGAGATCACGTTCGAGACCGGCGTGGCCTCGTCCCAGCTCACCACGATCGACTCGGACCCGGGGGCTTTCCAGCTGAGCTTGAGGTTGGTCGGCGCTTCATCGACGGCGTACGCCGGAAGCGCGGTGAGCAGGGAGGCGGTCAAGCCAGCGGCAACAGCCAGGGCGGAGATGATCTTCATGGAATCCGTATCAGGTCGTGGTGAGGACGAAGGTCGGGGAGTACGCCGCCTGGTAGGTGCCGCCGGCGACTGTTGCGGTGGGCACGTAGTAGCGGTAGGAGACGCGGCCGGGGGTGGTGCTGCGGACGTAGCCGTTGCCGAGGCCGTTGGTGAACTGGACCGCGCCGACCGTGGTCCACGCCGTTCCGACGTAGCGCTGGAGGGTGGCCGTGCCGTTGTGGCCGGGGAGGACGCCGAGCGTCGCCCGGGCTGTCTCGCCGCGCTTGACGGTCGGGGTGGGGAACGAGGCGTTCACCTTGTGCTGGACGTTGTTCGTGCCGATGGGGCTGTAGCCGCCGTACCAGACGCGGTTGCCCGAGGACCGGTTCGGGACCTCGACGCGGTACTGGCGGGACGGCGTGTGCTGGAAGGTGTACATGTACGAGCCGGTGGTGTTCAGGCGCGATGTGACGACGTACCAGGGGCTGGTCGGGCTGTTGCGGGCCTGGAGGTTCACGGTGCGGGCATCGGTGCCCACCAGCTTGCCGGTGAGGTCGAGCAGGTTGTCGTAGACGACCCACGGCGGCACGTTCAGCGTGGGCGCGCTGGCGGCGGCGTCGACGAGCTTGGCGGTCGTCTGGCCCCATTCGTTGCGGTCGGCAACGGAGAAGGTGAAGGCGGGGGTGTCGGCGGTGAAGGCAGTCCGGGTGCCGCTCTGCTCGAGCGGGCCGACAGGGAACGGCGGCTGGTCACCGACGGTGTAGCTCGCCGAGAAAAGCGGCGGCAGAGTCCGGTCCAGCGGATCGTTGGGGGTCAGGTCCGCGGGGTCCGGGCCGGCCTTCCACTCGGCGCTCAGCGTGCTGGTGCCCGACGGGATCGCGACGACCAGTTCAGGGGCGCCGGGGAGGCTCGAGTCGAAGCGCGGTGAGCCGGTCAACGGACTAGTCCGGTCGCCCTGGGTGCCGACGGCGACCGCGAACTGCAGATTGGTGTACCCCGCGTCGATCGTCGACTTCGGGACGTCCAGCTGGTTCGGGGCGTCGGCCGGGATCCAGGTCTGCCTGAGCGGGGTGTCCTGGTTGTTGTACAGCACGATCTCGTTCGGCTGCGGCGACGTCTCGTCCCAGCTCAGCCGCACCGTCGTGAGGTCGTCGTCGGCCCACTGGACGGAGACGTTGGTCGGCGCCGGTTCGGCGGCCGAGGCGGTGGTCGTGATGGCTCCGGAGAGCGCCAGACCACCGGCCAGGGCAAGGACAGGGAGCTTCTTCATGCGGATTGCCTCTCGGATGACGGTGAGGAGGCCGCGGTGGTCGGCATGGCGGTGAGCAGCGCACCGGCAAGCAGAGGTACAGAAACGCGCTTCATCGAGGTCCCCACACAAGAAGAGGGCCATGTTCCCCCACGGCCCAGCCAGCGCATTCTTCAGCATGAGACTTGCGAATGGCAACAAAGTTGCAGGTTGCTGCAAACAGAAGCCCGCCCCAGCAGCGTGCTGGAGCGAACTTCCGGAGTACGGCGAATCAGTTGGCCTCGGCCTGGGCGGCGTCGGGCTCCCTACCGCGATTGGGGCGCCGTTGCCCGAGCCGCTTGGCTTGGCTCCGACGCCTCACTATGCCGCCGGTTCGGGATGCTGAAGCCATGAGTTCTCGCCCAGTAGAGCTGTCAGACGCCGAGAAGTTTGGCGAGAATGTCGAGATCCGTCGTGGGGTCTCGATGTCGTCATCGAAGACTCGCGGCCGGTGAGCGGCCCCAACGCAGCAGGAGAGCAGCATGACGAAGACCAGCCCGATCAAAGGCCTCGACGAGCTCGAGGTCATCACTTTGTTCGTCGAGGACGTAGCGGCTTGCAAGAAGTTCTACCTCGACGTGTTCGGTCTCGAGGTGATCTTCGAGGACGCCGACTCGGCCTTGCTCAGGCTCCGCAACCTGATGCTCAACCTGATCACGGTCGGCGAAGCACCCACCTTGATCGAGCCGAATGCGGTCGCCGCGCCGACTGCCGGTGGGCGGGCGCTCTACACGGTCCGAGTCGACGACGCTGACGCGGCCGCCGCGGAGCTACAGGCGCATGGCGTCACCCTGCTGAACGGCCCGATCGACCGCCCGTGGGGCAGGCGCACCGCGGCCTTCGCAGACCCGGCAGGCAACCTGTGGGAGATCGCACAGGCCCTCGACTGAGACCCCCGGGCGGAGGAACTGGCCTCTGACCTGGGGGTTTGGGTGGAGCCGCCTATCGGAATCGAACCGATGACCTTCTCATTACGAGGAGGAAGGTCACCGTCACATCTGCTGTATTCAGGCGTGGTTCGTTGCAAGGAACCTATCTCCGATGCCCGATTTTCTCATCCGTGTGGAGCAGTTCGCTCCACGAATGGCTCCACGCTACCGACACGCCGGACACCACGACGGAGGTCGGTTGCAGATCCCGGCATGAAGAAGTGCAATCCCTGCCGACGTTCGCTTTGAGGCGCCCACGTGCCCCGGCCGGATAGTTCTGAGCGTCCACCGCTGACCACTGAACGCCTGGACGCACGCGCCAATCCAACGGATTGTCCAGGGTCGGTCGGTCCGATCCGAGGAAGCTTGTTGGCAAGCCGCTGACCGACCTGCTCATTGCGAGTCGGGTCCAGTGAGCCTCGCCGCGCCAACAACTCCCGATCCTGGGCGCTGATCATGCTCAGTGATCGGGGGCCGTTGACGGCTGTCCAAGGATCTTCGGCGGCCTCGCGGGGGCCTCCACGCCGCTTGCAAGTCGCATCCGACTTCGCCCATAGGACGACGCGTAGTATCTGCCAGCAACCATTGCGTTCCGATAACATGGAAGAGGGAGAGGGGGGCACGTGTCGTATAGCTCGGAGATGGCGGCCGCACTGTCAGGCGCGACTGTGCGTCAGCTCGCCTATTGGCGCAAAGCCGCCGAGAACGGCCAGCCAGTTCTGGTACCGGAGATCTCCGCCGAGCGGCCAATCCTGTACTCCTTCCGCGATGTTGTTGCGCTGCGCACCTGTGCCTACCTCCGGAACCGACTCTCGCTCCAGAAAGTCAGGTTCGCGCTAGGCACCCTAAAGGACCTTGGCGAGACAGGGCACCTGTCTCAGTACCGGCTTGTGGCCGACGGTAGAAGCGCGGTGCTCGTCCGGAGTGAGGTCGAGGCGATTGACCTTGTTCACCGCCCCGGTCAGCAAGTGACTGTTGTGATGGCTGACGTGCTGCGCCCGTTCGCGGTCGGTCAGGTCACAGTTCCAGACCTGCGTCACCCGGAACCGGCCATCGCCGTCAACCCCGAGATCCTTGGCGGACACCCCGTCGTCGATGGGACGAGGGTTCCATTCGAGCTCGTCGCCGACCTCGTCGAAGATGGCGTGCCGCCTGAGTCGATCTCCGAGTACTACCCGTCCGTTAGCGCATCCGCAGCTAGTGACGCTGTTGAGTTCGCGAGGTACGTGCGGCAATACAGCGCCCGTCGGGGCAACGCAGCCTGATGCGCGTTTTGCTGGATGAGGATGTCCCCATCCAGGCACTCGCAGTGCTGAGGCATCTCCTACCGACACATCGGGTCGACCACATCCACGGCCTCAACTGGTCAGGGAAGAAAGACAAGTCCGTCCTGGCCGATGCCGCCCGCGCGGGGTTCGACGTCATCGTGACGAACGATCGAAACCAGTTGAACGATTCCAACGAGATGACAGCCATCAAGAAGAGCGGGTTCCACCACGTCACCTTCCGCCAGCGAAGAAGGGGCCTGGTCGGACTCGGTCTAGCCCTGGCGGCAATCGTGGCCGCGATGCCGTTGATCATGCAGGAGTTGGAATCCGTCGACAGTCAGCGACTGATCGCAATCAAGGGCCTCGATCCAAGCCTGAAGTCGCGATTCACCATGACCGACCCTCGGCGCGAACCGCCGAAGTACTGGCCGCGCTAGGTACCATCGCCACAGCTGCCCGTCCCACTGATGGCTTCCAGACGAACGCCGCATCACCAGTTTGGAAGACCGGTCTCCACCCCGCCTGCCACTTGGCCTTGGCCGTAAGCCGGTGGCCGCCGAGTGACCCCATTTGGCCCCAGCCGCCCCCTCGTAATCGCCCGCTAATCGCTCAATGCCCGGCCGCTGCCGATCTCATCACGAGACCCTACGAACGTTGTGACGCCGCACCCTGTGCCTTCGCGCTGCTACTTGCTCGCGCGGCTGCTGCTGCCGCTGCAGCTGCCAACTGAGCATCGACCGACACTCTTCGAGATAGAACCCCCTTTGCAGCTCCCTCCAACCTCCGTAGCTTGATGACGTGACCGCTTGATGTGCGGAGGTAGCGGATAGGGACGTTGGAGGATCTGGCGAGATAGTGCCCCCAAGATCCCCAAATTGCCTGCAACATGTACTGCTCCAGCTCGCGCCGTTCTGCAGGCGGCTCCTGCATGAGGGGATTCCGCATGAACGTGGCGTGCAATATCAACGTGCCGGAAAACAACGCATTCCTGGCGACATAGTCTTCTTCAAAGAGATCGATGATCGCAGGTGGGCAATGCGCGCGGATCCATACCCGATCGCTACTCAACGCGTCGTTGGCTTCAACCAACTCCGGAAGCACATCACCGACACCTCGCGTGATGATGTGGACTGGCGCCTCAGTTATCTTCGTCTCAAGTGCCACCAGCTTTTGCGCTATGTCCCTCCGGTTCCGGTGCCCGTGAAGGATCCGCTCCTTGCGAGCCTCGAGGGCAGGCTTCGCGGCAAACTCGACGCCAAGGGTTGTGAGCGCAGCAATGCCAGCACTCATGAGCGCGTTCGCTAGCGTAAAATCTGCCATAGCGGAAGTGTGCAGCAGATCGCCCACACCTGCCCCGGAGGGCGTGCCCGGCCTGGCGCGCCGGAGGCGCGCCCTTGATCCATAAGAGGTCAACTCGGCAGGGAGCCAAGCAGGCGGGTTGACCAACGTCGACAGATGGGCGTACGGCCGGGCGAATCCTGGCGTTCTCGACTAGCCTTCCGAGATGGAGAACTGGGTACCGCTCGTCGGCGTGGTCGTCGCTCAGTTCGTGCTCCTGGGGCTCTACGTCGCGAAACAGAAGGCGGATGATCGGCGCCGGTGGCACGAGAAGAGACTTGACGCATACCGCGCGTTGAGTAAGTCCGCCCGCCAGGCTTCTTCGATTTACGCGGGAGCTACGGAGTCGGAGGACCTAGACGACAGACGGTTCGTGCTCGCAATGAACGAGGCAGACGCCTGCATGCTCGACATCGACCTCCTCAGCTCGCCAAGCACCCGCGAAGCCGCAGTGGCAGTGGCAACGGTTCTTGAGATGTGCGTTGTGTTCGACCCTGAAGACGCAGCATTCCCCACTGCTGAGCATCTTCTGAGTGTCCGTTTTGACTTTGAACGAGCGGTTCGGACCGAACTTGGCATCCCGAAAGAACCGAGGCGCTTGAGCAGGGAGGACCGACAGCTTCTCGCTGCAATCGAGTCAGCGAATAAGTCCGACGAGACTGACTGACGGGCGCGCCGCGCAGATCTCGGCAGGCTTCTTGCCGGTCGCGTCAAGGAACCCCAGTGGCCACGCACCGCATGCCTGAGCTGTCTGGGCCACGGCACGTACCTGATCGACGCAGAAATCGACCCGGACTCTTGCAAGTCGGCCAACATGGGCCTGAGTCGGGCGATAGTCTTCTCAGGGATGTCGGGCGCCAGGTCACCGGGGTCCAGACTCATAGCCAGCGCAGGCCGAGGTCATGGTGCTGCGAGGTCGCGAATGGCCCTGCTCGACGAGCTACTCTCACTGGCGTGAATGCCACGTTTTGCGTGGACCCGGCGGCACTCCGGGCGTCCGCCGATCGAGGTACCGGACCAGCTCGTCGGCTGACCCGGCAAACCATCCGTTCCACCGGCCGGCGCCCGTCCGATCTCGTTTTACGTCGACCGCACTGCGGCCTACGCTCCACACATGGCACGCCTCCACGACCCATTCGAAGAGTCCGCCGATCGGTCGAGGCGGATTAGTCATATCACCCGCCGCGACCTGTTCGACTATCTCCGGACCGCCGGCGTTCCGTGGTGGGGTCGGCTGAGCGAGATCGCCTTCCTAGCCCGCCTGTATGACTTGAAGGCCCTGCCTTCGACCGACGCGCGGTACACGACGGCCGAGCGCGACATCGTCCAGCATCGCGAGAACAACTACGACTGGGAGGATGACTGGATCTTCACCGACTCACGCTTCGACCTGGCGAGCGGGCCAGACGAGATCCTGCTGGGTTTCCTTGCCCAGGTGGTGCATCCGCTGGTACAGCCTGACACTGATCGGGCGGCAGAGATCGTCACCGATCTAAACGGCCTACTGGCGCCAGACGGTTGGATGCTCAAGGCACAATCGGCGATCTCGGGCCGCCCGGTGTACGCTCCGGCGCGCGTTGGAAGCGGGGGTGGCCTCGGTGTCGCATTCGCGCATGAAGTGGCTGCGCGCCTTGACGCCGAGTACATCTCGCAGCAGGTCACCCGGATGGAGGGTGCCGTTGATACAGACCCTGACCTGGCGATCGGCACGGCGAAGGAGTTCGTGGAGAGCATCTGCAAGACGATCCTCGAAGAACGGAACGAGCAGTACAGCAAGAACGACAAACTGACGGCACTCGTCCGCAAGACGACGCAGGTCTTGCAACTGACGCCGAGTGACATCGCCGCGACGGCGAGCGGAGCGGAAACCATCAAGCGGATGCTGATGAACCTCGCGTCGCTCGTCCAGGGCACTGCTGAGCTACGCAATGCCCACGGGAGCGGGCACGGAAAGTCCGTCTCACAGGCGCGATACCGCCTTACTGCGCGACACGCGCGGCTCGCGGTCGGCAGTGCCACCACACTCGGGACGTTCCTCTACGAGACGCATGAGGACCGCCCCTAGGGGTGGCGAGTTCCCGCCGAAGTTGATCGGCGCGGATCACATACATCATGGAAGATCAGGTATGCGTCGTTTCCTGGAGCTGGCACCGTACGTCGTCCCCGTCGTAACGGTGCTTCTTGGGCTGCTCCTCGGGCCGAGCATCCGAAGCGTGGCCCGACACCGCCGAGACCTTGGAGCCGACGCGGCCGTGGTGGAAACGCTGCCCGAGAAGGCCAAGGAGGCGCTTCGGGAGGACATGGGCCGACGAGCGATGGAGCTCATCGCCTACAGCCGGTACCCCACTGTCACGATGTCGGATCTACTAGCCCTTACGGCCTTCGTCGTATCGGCGATCTACTTCGGCTGGATCACGATCGACTTTGCCCGTAACGGGTGGGCGGTGGATCCGCCGGCGGTCGGTTTGTCCTGGGTCCTGCTCAGCCTGTTCATGCTGACTTCGTGGGCTACGTTCCACGCGCGCTGGACGGATCGCGCGGCAGCCCGACTACGTCTGCTTCAAAGCGACATCGGGCCGCAGGTGGCCGAGGAGAGTGGCCGATTGCTTAGGGTCGGCCACCGAGTATCGCTGCTTGGAGGCGCAGGCTTTATCGGCGCTGGCGTCCCGATCTCGCTCTTCCTCGCGTTCTCAACGCAGTACGACTGGAAGGCCGGATCCAGCGCTCTTGGATACGGCCTCTTCGGTGCGGTCATCCTGGCCACCGCCGGGACTCTCGGACTTGCAACGCTGGCCGATGGTGAGCTCGGCGGTCTCCTCGTCAGGATGTTCAACCGGGATGAGATCGACGCGTACGCCGCCGCAGAAGCGAGGCGGCGGACGAAGCGCGAACAGCGGAGAGCCGCGAAACTCGACCGGGACCACGCACAGCCAGCGACCGAAGAACATGAGGAGCTAGAGCCACGCCGCATCGCTGTGCTGACGGTCCTCGCACTGATCTTGTGGCGGCGGAGGTCACGTCACCAAGCCGTTAAAGGCGATGCAGTGGCACGAGCCAACGATCGTAGTAAGGAGTAGCTGCTAAATCTGCGCGTGCCGGTGAAGGAGTTCGCGCGCCTGTGGTTGAGAGCTGAGCGTAGCGATAACGCTGCGGAAGCGGCCGGCGGCCCGGAAGACGGGTACCTGCGCGGCCTATGTGCAACCTTCGAACGGTTTGGAGGCAAGATCATCGAAGTGCGCGGTTCGATGGAAGCTCGGCGTTCGTATCAACGCAATGCGCGAGCCCCTTAAGTTGTCAGACCGGATACGGGCTCGCCTGGCTGGTCAGTCCTCGGCGAGCGGTTCGCTCTCAGCGCCTAGCGAAAGTCCCGTGAGTTGGTCTTTGCGGCCAGTGAGAGTCGTTCGAGGCGGTCGGCGACGAGGTTGACGACGCCTTTGGCGCGTTCGACGCGGCCGCGGATGATGAGGGCGTTGGAGTCGCGGGCTATGCGGCTGTATTTGGTCCAGCAGCCGACGGAGATGACGACGTTGATCATCCCGGTTTCGTCTTCAAGATTCATGAAGGTGACCCCCGAGGCGGTGGCGGGCCGCTGCCGATGGGTGACCTGCCCGGCTACCTTGACGCGAATCCCGTCTTCGGTGCCGCGGAGTTGCTCGGCGGACAGGATCCCTGCGGCTTCGAGTTGTGGCCGGACTTCTTCGATGGGGTGTTTGCCGGTGGTGATGCTGGTGGCCCACAGGTCGGCCATGACGATCTCGACGTCGGTCATGCCGGGCAGCATTGGCGGTGGGCCGGCGGCGGTGACGCCGGCGAGCTGGCCGGGGCGTTCTTCGGCGGCGCGGCCTGATTCCCAGATCGCTTGGCGCCTGGTGAGCCCGAAGCAGTCGAACGCTCCGGCAGTCGCGAGCGCCTCGACCTGCGGTTCGGTGAGTCCGGTGCGGCGAACCAGATCGGGCATGCTGGCGTACGGGCCGTGGTCGGTGCGTTCGGTGACGATCTGTTCGGCGACCTTCGCGCCGATCTTCTTCACCTCAGCCAGGCCCAACCGGACAGCAAAGCGGCCGTCGCGCCGATGAGTCGCGCTGTCGAACTGGGCGTGCTCGTCGAACTCCCCCACCGGCGGCTGCGGATCCTCCAGGCAGGCCGGGCTCCCGGGCGGGGCCGCTTTCAGATCCTCGTCGTCCAGGGACTCCAGTTCGGCGTAGACGCCGGACAGTTTCAGGTCTGGGCGGCGGACCTGGACGCCGTGCCGGCGGGCGTCGGCGACCAGGGATTGGGGTGAGTAGAACCCCATCGGCTGGGCGCGGAGGAGGGCGGCGAGGAAGGGGGCTGGGTAGTGCAGCCGGAACCAGGTGGAGGAGTAGACGAGTAGGGCGAAGCTGATCGAGTGGGATTCGGCGAACCCGAAGTTGGCGAAGGCTTCGATCCTCGCGTAGATGTCGTCTGCTTGGGCGCCGGTGATGCCGTGGCCGGCCATCCCGTCGTACAGCTGCTGCTTCAGGGTGGAGATTTTTTCGATGCCGCGTTTGGAGCCCATCGCGCGGCGGAGCAGGTCGGCTTCGTCGCCGTTGATGCCGCCGATCGCCATCGCCATCTGCATCAGCTGTTCCTGGAACAGCGGCACGCCCTTGGTGCGCTCGAGGACCGGTTCGAGGGCGGGGTGGGGGTAGGTGACGGGTTCTTCGCCGTTCTTGCGGCGAATGAACGGATGGACCGCGTCGCCTTGGATCGGGCCGGGCCGGATCAGGGCGATTTCGATCACCAGGTCATAGAACCGGCGCGGCCGCAACCTGGGCAGGGTGGCCATCTGGGCGCGAGACTCGACCTGGAAGACACCGACGGAGTCGGCGTTGCAGAGCTGGTCGTAGACGCCGGGTTCTTCCTTGGGGATGGTGTGTAGCTCCCACTGTTCGCCGAGCTTCTCGGCGACGGTGTCGATCGTGTACTGCAGCGCGGCGAGCATCCCGAGACCGAGGAGGTCGAACTTCACCAGCCCCATGTAGGCGCAGTCGTCCTTGTCCCACTGCAGCACGGTCCGGTTCTCCATCCGGGCATGCTCGATCGGCACCACCTCCCCCACAGGCCGCTCCGTCAGCACCATCCCACCGGAATGGATCCCCAGGTGCCGCGGGAACTTCAGCAGTTCTTCGGCCATCGCCACCACGGGCGCGGGGATGTCATGGTCACCGGAACTGACCTGGCCGCCCCAGGAGTCGACCTGCTTGGACCAGGCATCCTGCTGCCCGACCGAGTAGCCGAAGGCCTTGGCCATGTCGCGGACTGCGGACCGTGGCCGGTAGGTGATCACGTTCGCCACCTGGGCGGCGTTCCGGCGCCCGTACTTGGTGTAGACCCACTGGATGACCTCCTCGCGCCGGTCGGAGTCGAAGTCGACATCGATGTCCGGCTCCTCCTCCCGTGTCGAGGCCAGGAACCGTTCGAACGGCAACTCGTACAAGATCGCGTCGACCGCGGTCACACCCAGCGTGTAGACAACGGCGGAGTTCGCCGCCGACCCGCGCCCCTGACACAGGATCCCTTGGGACCGGGCGAACGCGACGATGTCGTGCACGATCAGGAAATAGCCCGGGAAGTCACGCGCCTCGATCACCGCGAGCTCCTTCTCGAGCCGCTCGTAGGCGTCAGGGCGCTCGGCACGGGTGCCGTACCGCTCGGCGGCCCCCTCCATCACCAAATGATGCAGCCACGACATCGGCGTGTGGCCGGCAGGAACCTCCTGCTTGGGCAGCCGCGGTTTCGCCTTGCGCAGGTTGAACGCCAACTGGTCCGCCAACTCCACCGACCGAGCCACCGACCCGGGGAAGTTCCGGAACTTCGCGGCCATCTCCTCCCCCGAATGCAGAAACGCGCTCGGGCCGGCCGGGAGCCAGCCGTCCATCTCCTCCAACGACCTGCGAGCCCGCACGGCGGCGAGCGCGGCGGCGAGCTTGTGGCGCCGCGGCGCCGCGTAGTGCACGTTGCCCGTGGCCACGGTCGGAAGGCCGGCGACGCGGGCGAGGTCGGCCAGGGCGTGGTTGATGGTCGAGTCGGCGGGATAGCCGTGGTCGATCAGCTCCACCACCACCCGGTCCTTGCCGAACAGCGCCGTCATACGGTCCAGCTCCCTGGCCGCGGCCGTGCTGTCGCCGCGCTTCGAACCGGACAAGGCTTGCCGAACGAGGCCTTTACGGCAGCCGGTCAGGATCAGCCAATGATCGCGGCCGCGGGCGGCCAGGTCTTCCAGGTCGTAGACCGGGCGGCCCTTCTCGGCGCCGGCCAAGTGCGCTTCGGTGATCGCGCCAGCCAATCGGTGATAGCCCTCCTGACCCTCCGCGAGCACCAGCAGGTGGGAGCCTTCGGGGTCGGCGACACCGTTCTGCGGCGTCGTCAGCCCCATCGAGAGTTCGGCGCCGAACACGGTCGCCATCTCGTACGCAGCGGCGGTCTCGGCCAGCCGCGCGACACCGTAGAACCCGTCATGGTCAGTCAGGCCGACCGCGTGCAGGCCGTGCCGGACGGCTTCCTCGACCAGCTCCTCCGGCGACGAGGCGCCGTCGAGGAAGCTGAAGTTCGAATGCGCGTGCAGTTCCGCATACGGAGTCACCGGCCCGGCCGGTCGCTGCGCCTTCTCGACCTGCGGCGGCGCGTACGGCGCCCGATGCTGCGACCAGGCCGGGCTGTCCCCGCCGTCAGCCTCGACCGGGCGGCCGCCGTGCCCGTCCGGTCGGGAACGGTCCGATAGTGTCCGTTCCAGTTCCGACCACGGGATCGGCGGGTTGTTGTAGCCCACCGTCACCACCTCCCGTTCCCCGCTCGGCTGTCCTTGTCCGGCCACCCAGACTCCAGTAGAACATATTTTCGATTGATGGCATCCTGGGGTCATGTTCGGACGATTCAAGGTGCGCCCAGACACCGAAGCGGGCCAGTTCGGTGTGTGGGACGGAGCCAGCAACGGCTGGCGTGGCCGCGGTTCTGAGCGGTATTGCATCTGATCCGGCTTACGGCACATGCGCATCACTGGCGAATCCGCAGGTCGCGGCCACTTCGGTGATGTCAGGTCCACTGCGATTCGACCTCCAGACCTGGCGGTCCGTAACCGATTCAACGAT
>NZ_DASRXP010000213.1:0-5964 GCF_035687465.1 Kribbella sp. | reverse complement strand
CGCAACCCTGTCGTGTACTGGTTCGTTGTTGCCCTGCTGATCAGTGCGCCGATCAGTGGACTGATCGCAGTACGTCGGCTCTGGCACGGCCAGAGGCGCGGAGACACCGGACGTGCGAAGTCGTTAGCCGCGCGGCCGGGCCTGGCAACCCGGGCCGACGTCGACGCCGCGGTCGGGCGTCGACAGGTCGTACGTCGTGGCCGCTCCGCCCGGCCCCTGGCAGGAACAACCTCACCCAACGACGTCGGCAACCTCCTCGGTACTTCGCGCGGTCGCGAATGCTGGGCCTCCGTCGAAGACTCCCAGATCGTCGTCGGTCCACCCCGCTCTGGCAAAGGGCTCCACCAGATCATTGGCGCCATCATCGACGCTCCCGGCGCCGTCGTAACTACCTCCACTCGCCCGGACAACCTCGCCGCAACTCTCGAACTCCGCCGCGCCACCCGCCCGGTCGCCATCTTCGACCCCCAGAACCTTGGCAACGTACAGGGCATCCGCTGGTCACCAGTCCGCGGCTGTGAGAATCCCACCACCGCCATGGTCCGCGCCAGCGGCCTCGCCGCTGGTGCGGGCTTCACCAAGGGAGGCGTCACCGACGGCGCCTTCTGGCACGGCCAAACCGAGATGGCGCTCCGCGGTCTCCTCCACGCAGCCGCCATAGACAACTGCGGCATCAGCCAGCTGTACCGCTGGGGCCTCGAACCAGCCTCGGCCATCGAAGCCGTCACCATCCTCAACCGTTCCGCTGACGCCGCCGAGGGCTGGGGCGACACCCTCGACGGCATCGTCCGCATGGACGGCCGCACCCGCGACGCCATCTGGGCCGGCGTCCGCTCATCCCTGTCGGCTCTCGCCGACCCCGCCGTACGCGAAGCCTTCGATCCACCAGTCGGCGAAGGCCTTGACCCGAAGACCTTCATTCAGGATCGAGGCACCATCTACCTCCTCGGCACTGGCATCGGAGCCAGCGCCACCTCCGCCTTTATCGCCGCACTCCTCGAAGACATCACGGAGACAGCCCGCCAGCTCGCCGCGGGCAGCCGCGGCGGTCGCCTCGAACCACCACTCGCCCTCGTCCTCGATGAGATCGCCAATCTCTGCGCTGTTCCATCGCTGCCCTCCCTCATGGCCGACGGAGGCGGCTCCGGCATCTCCACTCTCGTTGTCATCCAATCGCTGGCCCAAGCCCGCGACCGCTGGGGTGAACAAGCTGCAGCAGCCATGTGGGACGCCGCCACCCTCCGCCTCATCCTCGGCGGCTCAGCCCAACCTCGCGACCTCCAAGACCTCGCTGCCGTCTGCGGCGACCGCGACGACGAAGTCCGCAACTGGAGCCGCAGCCCCGACGGCGGTCGCAGCCTCTCAACCAGTACTCGCCGTATGCCGATCCTCCCACCCGACGTACTCCGGACCCTCCCCTTCGGAACCGGTATCCTCCTCGCCCGAACCGCCCCACCCATCCTCCTGAACATGACCCCCTGGACAGCTCGCCCCGACGCCGACCAAATCCGCCACAGCATGAAGACCTGTACGGCGAGCAGGTCTTCATGACCAACAGAGACGAACTACTCAAGGCCCTCGACCTAGCAGGCACGACCCTCGACGACCCATCTGTCATCTGTTGGCGCGACCTCGAACCCTCAATCGCCGCAGACGAACTCGAACATCTGACCGACTGGGTCAACTGGATCAACCAGCGCTACCGCCTCGACCACAAGGTCGTCCCACCCTGCTGGGCTCAACATGGTTGCCTCGTTGAAGAACTCTCCGCCCTCCACACGTACTGGCAAGCCTGTTACCTCGAAGATGCCTCACCCGCCGACCCCGTCGGCTTCCACCGCGACCTGGACCTCGCGCTCCGCCGCCTCCGAGATTGGAGCTCCCGCCTCGGCTGTTCCCGAATAGCCCACCGATCTGAGTTTGGTGACTGCTGATGCCGACCGCAGGTCGATCGGCTCCTCACCAACAGCAGGTCACGCACATTTGATCCGCCCTTCACCCACCGGTCCGCCGACCCAGACGTCGGCGACGATCTCTAGCTGACCTCAATCGTGGAGGTTCGCCATTTGCTGTGGCTGGGAGTCGCACCGCGGCCGGGCGATCGTGCTCGTACGGGTTGCCTGGTCCAGCCGGCGCTGTAGGCGATGCCGGCCTGTTCCCCCGGTCGCGACCCAGAGTCAGTCGAGGGCCTCGATGCGTGTCTTCAGCCGGGCCATGTTTCGCTGCATCTCTTTGCGGGATTGCGGGCGGACGAGGAGCGGGACCAGCAGTTTGCCGATGCCGTGGCCTTCGAAGTCGAGGCTGATCGTGACGCTCGATCGGTTCGGGTCGGTGAGTGGTTCAACGGTGACGTCGACGGTCGCTCGGATCGGTCCGTCGGTGCCGTGGACCGCCCAACTGGAGGCCGGGTTGTATTTGGTGACGGTGGAGGTCACGTCACGCTCGGCGCCACCGATGTGGCGGGTGGTGCTGCACGTTTGACCCGACGGGTGCCTCGACCTCGACCTGCGACACGATGGCGGCCATCGCCTACGCAGGTTCGGCCGCGGTATCCGGTCGAGATCCCGGCCACTCAGCTCCGTACCACAACACGATCCCACCAGGCGCAGACAGTTTCCAGGTCTGTCTCCTTGTTGGTTGCCGCCGCGGCCCTCGCGGCAATTGTCTGCGCGGGCGGTGGCATAAACGGAAGCGGCTGCTCCGCTCCACGTATGGCGTCCCGCCGGTGGAAGTCGGCCGCCTCGGCGGCGATCACGGAGGATTGGTGGTCCCGTAGCTCCATGCTGCGCCGTACGAGTCTGGCTGTTGACGGACGGGCACCAGGCCTTCAGGCTCGAAATGGCGAGCCGTCGCCAGGGGAGGGGCACCATGAACGCCGTACAGGTCAGCGTTTCGAGGGGCCGCGGACGATGAGGGTCTGCATCATCGGCGCCTCAGGCAACCTCGGGCAGTACATGGTGCAGCATGCGCTGGATCGCGGTTACGAGGTGGTCGGCGTGTGCCGGTCGGAAAGCGTGGAGAAGCTCGACGCTTTCACAGGGCGCATCACCGTGGTTGCGGGAGCGACAGACAACGCCGATGTCGTCAAGCGGGCGGTCTCCGGCTGCGACGGGGTCCTGGTCGTGCTGGTCCCGCGAGGCGTTCACGGCTACTCAACCGGAACGGCCCAGGCGGTGCTCGATCATGCACCACCGGGCGCGCGTCTCGTGTTCTCGTCCGGATGGCACATCACACTCGACGGCCAGGACGTGTATTCGTGGAAGCTGAAGGCGATCGTGAAGGTGTTAGGTCCGCTGGCGCGTCTGGCCCGATTCGCCGACCTCGATGACCAGGTCGAGGCGTGCCGGCGAGTGTTCGCCAGCGACACACGGTGGACCGTTGTCCGCGGCAGCGACCTTGAGGAGGGCGAGAGCCAGGGCCTTCCCGTGTGGAGCCGGCACGTCGGCGATTCCGTTCTGCGGAGCAACCTCACACGTCGCGTGGACTTCGCCCTGTTCATGGTCGAGGCCCTTGAGAACGACGCACTCGTCCACGAGGCACCGGCGATCGTCGGCCGTCAGACCCCTTCAGCGCTCGCCCACGCAGGGAGCCATTGAGAGCCGGGATGTGCGTTCGAGCCCCGAAGGAAGAGAGTGAAAATCGGACCCACGGGAGAAGGCATGATCATGGATACGCAGGGCGACTGGATGGGTACCTCGCGTCGGATGTGGCTCTGGCCGGTGGCGATTCTGGTCGGCTTCCCGATCGGGGGGTACATCGCAGACCTGGTCGTGGACGGAGTTGATTCCGTGGGAGCGGCGCTCGCCGCGGGCTTCATCGCGGGCGCAATCATCGGCGGGGCAGAGTGGTTCGCTTTGCGGCGGTGGATCTCGTGGCTGTGGATCCCGGCGACGTGTGCGGGATTAGCTCTGGGTCTGGCTGCTGGAGCGGCTCTTGTCGACTACGGGATCGGTCGAGGCGACATTTTTAACCTGCGGCTCGGCTCAAGACATGCCGGACTGATGTCTCAAGACATCGCGAACAGCTGACCGAGCAGGGCCTGGACGCGGGTGCGGACACGATCGGTTGGCACTTGCAACACCACCGCCAATCGGTCGTGTCACGGGCCACGAATCAACCGGATCCTGGTCGTGCCGGCGCATTCGTCCGGGAACCGGCCAAGCGGGACCGCAGTCTCGTGGCTAGCGGTGGATTTGGAGTCCGGCGGCGATCTCGATTGCGATGATCGCGGCGGCGAGCCAGTCGACGGCGAGGCAGAACGGGGGCCACCATCGGGTGTTTGCAACGTAGTGAGTGCGGTGTTGCCAGAGGTCCTTGAACCCGTGGCCGATCAGGCCGCCGACGAGGAGCCACGCCGATCCGGTGACGCCTGCCGCGGCGACTACTACGAAGGCCCCGGCGACGGTGCTCTCGACGGCGATGACTGTTGGTCGTCCGTCGGCCACTGCGAAGCCGATGTAGACCGTTGCGATCAGGGCCAGGGAGAGGGCGTAGACGGTCGCTGCGTCGAGCCACCAGAAGCCGAGCGGCGACGCGGCCTGGATTGCCCCCCAGACGAGTCCCCAGGTGAGCGGGGCGCGCTCACTGGCGAATATCCTCCTGATTGTCGGCATCAGTGGCACCGTGTGGATGCCGAGCGTTGGCGGGCGACCATGCCTGCGAGCCAGGTCCTGGACGCTGGATCAGCGGGCCTGCGGCGGGTCGTTGTCATCGCCGCAAGCCGGTTTTTGGCTGCCAAGGTGCTGCCGGTGGTCATTGATGCGATGGTGACTGCGAGGTGTTGGCCGCATGGCCTGAGTTTCGCGCTTCATCTGTTCGTGTTGCGATCTGGTCCGCGAGGCAGGACGCGTCGGAGCCGACCCAGCCGAGCAGTGCGGAGGTTCTGGTGTGCTGCCAGGTCAGACCCAGCATGTACAGACCGGGGGATGGGGTGACGCCGCGCTGGTGCAGGATGCGTCCCTGTTCGTCTTTCACGCTGGGCACGTCGATCCAGGTGTGGTTTGCCTTGAACCCGGTCGCCCAAACCACGGCGTCGAACTCGGACGCGGCGCCGTCGGCGAAGGTCACGGTCCGACCGGTCGCCATCGTCGCGCGGGGACGGATACGGATGGCGTGTCGCTTGGCAAGTTGTCGCGGGCCGGTGCCGATCACCTGGTCTCGCTCGGCCAGGCGCTTTCCTAGCCGGGAGCCCGCGGTGACTCGGTCCAGCTTCAGCCTGCTTGCCCACCACCACACGTCGCGGCCCAACGGCCGCTGGGGGATTGTCGGGATACGTTGGCCGGCCGACAGTTCCACGGTGTGGGTGGCCGTGAGTTCCAGGGCTATCTGGCAGCCCGAGTTCGCGGCCCCTACTACCAGGACCTTTCCCGCCGGGAGGGTCTGAGGGTGGCGGTAGTCCACGCTGTGGATCTGGGGAAGGTCGGGATCGAGTCCCTTCGCGATCGGTGGGACGAACGGAGCTTGGAAGGGGCCGGTGGCAACCACCACCTGCCTTGCCTGCAAGGTGTTTCCCCCCGTCGTCGTCACGACGTACACCTCGTCGCTCCTGGTCAGCGATGCCACGGTCGTGTTCAGTTGTACGGGCAGCTGGAACCGTGTCGTGTAGGCCTGCAGGAAGTCTGCGACGTCGTCCTTGCCGGGGTAGGTGTCCCGCGCGGCGGGGAAGGGCATTCCTGGCAGGTTGTCGAACTGGGCCGGTGTGAACAGCTGCAGGGAATCCCATCGCGTGCGCCACGCGTCGCCGATCTCCGCGCCCGCGTCCACGATCAGGTAACGCTGCCCGCGCTCAGCCAGGTGGTAGCCCATCACCAGACCGGCCTGGCCGCCGCCGATCACCAGCACGTCCAAGACGTCTGTCATGACGGCACCGGCAGAGTCGCGGCGCCGTCACGCTGATTTTCCTCGGGCAGTCGCGCGACGTTGAAGCTGAACATCATTCCGCTCTCGGTGTGTTCGGCGATGTGG
>NZ_DASRXP010000212.1:0-21885 GCF_035687465.1 Kribbella sp. | reverse complement strand
AGGTCATGCAAGGTGAATCGGTTGGGGGCCGACTCTTCGATGAGGTGGGCGCGCTGGAGTTCCCGGAGTACCAGAAGGGTCTCTGACAACGGGCGATCGAGCATGGCCGCGACGGCGGTGGCGCCGATGTCGGGCCCGGGGTGGAGCCCGAACAACCGGAACAGCTGCGCCGCCTCCGGGCCGAGTGCCTGGTAGGACCAGGAGAAGACCGCACGGACGTCGGTGAGTGAATCCCCTCCGGACAGCTCGTACAGGCGGGTCGCGTCGTCCCGGAGCCCGGCGGCGATCGTGCTCAGGTCGAAGTCCCGGTGGATCGCAGCGTGAGCGGCAGCGAGGGTGAGAGCTAGTGGCAGGCCCGAGCAGAGCGCGGCGATCTCGTCGGCCCCGGCCGGATCCAGCACGACACGCTCCGCGCCGAGTCGGCTGACCAGCAACTGACGCGAGCCGTCGACTGACAGGCGGTCGACTGGGACTGGCTCCGCGCCGGCGGCGATCAGCCCGTCCAACTGGTGGCGGCTCGTCACGACGACCAGGCAGCTCTGCGTCCCGGGCAGCAATGGCCTGACCTGGTCGGCGTCCCGGGCGTTGTCCAGCACGATCAGGAACTTCCGGCCTGCGACCAGGCTGCGATAGAGCGCGACCTGTCGGTCCAGCGTCGCCGGAATCGCCGCGGGCGACACCTGCAGGGCATCGAGGAAGCCGCGCACGACCTCCTCCGTGGACGCGGGCACGCCCGAGGGATCGAAGCCACGCAGGTTCACCGCAAGCTGCCCGTCCGGGAACTCCGCCGCCATCCGGTGGGCCCAGTGCAGGGCCAAGGCCGTCTTCCCCGCGCCCGCTGTGCCCATGATCACCGCGACCCGGGCACCTGACTCGCGCCCGGCCAGCTCATCGAGAGCCTTGACTGCGAGCTCCCGCCCGATCAGCTGCCCGCCGGTGCCGGGCAGTTGGCGCGGGACGACCCGGGGAAGCTGTGCCGGCTCACGCAGGAGCAGTCGCAGCTGGATCTCCTGAAGCTGCGGACTCGGGTCGGAGCCGAACTCCTCGGCGATACGCTGCCTGATCCGCTCATACCCGGCCAGGGCCTCGGCGGTCCGGTCGGACGCATCGAGGACGACCAGCAGCCGTGCCCACAGGGACTCCCGCAACGGATGCTCGGCGCTGAGCTCCAGCAGCCTGGCCAGCTGGTCCGCCTCGTTGCCCTCGGCAATTGCCAGGTCGACCCGTCGTTCGACGGCGGAGAGCTGCCGCTCGATCCACCGCGGAGCCTCACACCGTTCCAGCCAGGACGACCCGGTATCGGCGAAGGGGGTCCCGCGCCACAACGCCAGCGCCTGGTCCAGGGTCTCCGCTTCGTCCGGTCCGCCGACAGCGGCCTCACTCAGCAGGCGATCGAAGCGGAGCGCGTCGATCTGGTCGGGCTCGGCCATCAGTTGGTAGCCCGCTGGCCTGGTGGCCAGCAGGTCGGCGCCCAGTCTGGCGCGCAGCCGCGTCATCACGGTGTGCAGGCCGGCTCGCGGGTCGGCCGGCGGCTCCTCGTCCCAGAGGGCGGAGATGAGTTCGTGGTGCGGGACCGGCGTACCGGCTTGGAGTGCCAGCCGGACGAGTGCCGCCCGCGGCCTGGTCCCGGGCAGGTCGAGCGGGCGACCGTCGACGGTGACCTCGAGGCGCCCCAGACAACCGACAGAGAGTCTCCGTCCGCTGACATCCATCCGCACACGATGGCACGCCCGGGTAGCAGGCACACGCCTGATCCGCCGCCGTCCCGGGCTGTGGAAGGAATCGGGCGGTCAGGACGTTGCGTGTAACATAGATACAACAGAGATACGTGATGTAGGGGCGAGGAGAGTAGTGAGCGAGGGTTCGTCGGAACGGGGTACGACGACTACGGGGTTCGCCCTGGGGGAGGAAACGACCGAGATCGCCCGGATCGTGGCGGAGGCCGCTCCGGGAGTGGAGCGCATTCCTGCCGCGGAGCGGGTCTATGCGTACGTGAAGGCGGCGATCCTGGACCGGGTCTACCCAGGCAATGAGCTGCTGTCCGAGGGTGAGCTGGCCGCCGCTGTCGGAGTCTCCCGTACTCCGGTCCGTGAGGCGCTGCTCCGGTTGGAAGAGTCCGGCCTGGTCAAGCTCTACCCCAAGCGTGGCGCATTGGTGCTCCCGGTGCTGCCGCAGGAGATCAACGACGTCCTCGAGGCGCGCGAGCTGATCGAGACGCATGCGGCCGCCAAGGTCTGGCCCCGGCGGAAGAAGCTGGCCGAAACCCTGAAGCCGCACCTCGACGAGATGCGTGCGCACCGCAAGGCGGGTAACGCGAAGAGCTTCCTGGAGGCGGACCGCGCGTTCCACGAGGCGATCGTCGGTGCCGCTGGCAACGAGATCCTCGCCAAGCTCTACAACACCCTGCGCGATCGTCAGGTCCGGATGGGCGTACCGGGCATCGAGATGCAGCCGGCCCGGATGGACAAGTCCATCACCGCACACCAGGAGATGATCGACGCGCTCGGCGGGAACAGCAACAGGCGCTTCCGTGAGCTCGTCGTCGCCCACATCCACGTCGCCGCCGCGGATCTGCGGGGCCTGCAGTGACCGAACTCCTCTTCCCCCTGGGCGGTCGGCGAGCCTGGGCGGTGTGGGGCACTGCTGTCCTGACGTACCTGGTCACCGTGCTGCACCGCGGCTCGATGAGCGTCGCCGGCCTGCAAGCGGCCGAGCGGTTCGACATCTCCGCTTCCGCCCTCGCGAGCTTCACCGTCGTCCAGTTGACCGTGTACGCCGCGATGCAGGTGCCGGTGGGCATCCTGCTCGACAGGTACGGGTCGAAACGCCTGCTGATCGCTTCCTCCGGGCTGCTCTTCGTCGCCCAGTCCGCGTTCAGCCTGGTCGACTCCTACCCCGCCGCGCTCGCGGCCCGGGCGGTCCTCGGCGTCGGCGACGCGCTGGTCTTCATCAGCGTGTTGCGAGTGGTCATGTCGTGGTTCCCCGCTCTCCGTCAGCCGGTGATGTCACAGGCCACCGGCATGCTCGGCGGCGTCGGCGCGATCATCTCGACCGTGCCGATGGCGGCCGCGTTCCACGCGTTCGGCTGGACCGGCACCTTCGCCGGCGCGAGCGTGCTCAGCCTGCTGACCGGCGTCGCCGTCCTGTTCCTGATCAAGGACAGCCCGTACGACGAGCCGTTGCACCGGACGAAGCAGTCCCTCGCGGAGGTGCAACACAACCTCCGCAGGGCCTGGCGGGAACCGGGCACCAGGCTCGGCCTGTGGACCCACTTCACCACCAGCTTCTCCGGCAGCACCTTCGGCTTGCTCTGGGGATACCCGTTCCTGGTCCAGGGCCAAGGTCTGGCTCCGACGACAGCGGCGGCCATGCTGATCCTGCCGGTGCTCGCCGGACTCCTGTACGGCCCGCTCGTCGGCCGGTACGCGGCGAGGTTCCCCTTCTACCGGTCTTGGATCGTGCTGGCGGTGATCGCGGGATCCGTGACCATGTGGACCGTGGTACTGCTCTGGCCCGGCCGGGCTCCGATGCCGGTCCTGCTGCTCCTGATCGTCGTCCAGGCGGCTGGTGGGCCCGGGTCGATGCTCGGATTGGACTACGCGCGGACCTTCAACCCGGCGACCCGGTTCGGGGCGGCGAACGGGATGGTCAACACCGGCGGGTTCATCGCCACGCTGATCTGTATCGGCATGGTCGGGATCCTGCTGGACGCGTCCTCCGGCGGTGCGGCGCAGACGATCACCGACTTCAAGTGGGCGCTGACGTTCCAGTACGTGCTGTGGGCGATCGGCACCATCCAGATCCTCCGGTACCGCCGCCGCGCCCGGGCGAGCCTGGCCCGCTACAACCCGGAGATCTACGAAGCCCTCCGCGCCAACCAGGTCGTCCCCCTGGCCGACACCCAGGGCATCACCAAGATCCCCGCCTGACCCGAAATCCCGCAGTACGAGCGAAGCAGGCCCCGGAGCAAGTTGCTCCGGGGCCTGCTGTCAGCGGGGCTGGCACGGGGTGTCAGGGCGGTGCCAGAGGGATGCCAGCGGGGTGGCGGACGGTGGTTCCAGATACATCCAGCTAGGAGGAACCGATGTCCACAACGAACCAGGTCGCCATCGAGGCCGTTGGTCTGGTCAAGAAATATGGCAGCACCACCGCACTGGACCGCGTCGACCTGTCCGTGCCGACCGGCACCGTGCTCGGAGTACTGGGCCCGAACGGCGCCGGGAAGACCACCGCCGTCCGCATCCTCGGCACCCTGCTGCGGCCGGACGCCGGGCACGCGACGGTCGGCGGGTACGACGTCGTCCGCGAAGCTGGCCGGGTCCGCGAGATCATCGGCCTGACCGGGCAGTACGCGTCGGTCGACGAGGACATGTCCGGGCGCCGCAACCTGATCATGATCGGCCGCCTGCAGGGGATGAGCAGGCCGGCCGCGCGAGCCAGGGCCGACGAGTTGCTCGAGCGGTTCGAGCTGACCGAGGCCGGCCTGAGGATCGCCAAGACCTACTCCGGTGGGATGCGCCGCAGGCTCGACCTGGCCGCCAGCCTGGTCGGCTCGCCGAGCATCCTGTACCTCGACGAGCCCACCACCGGACTGGACCCGCATGCCCGCAACGGCGTCTGGGAGACCATCCGCAACCTGGTTCTCGACGGGACCACGGTGCTGCTGACCACGCAGTACCTGGAAGAGGCCGACGCGCTGGCCGACTCGATCATGGTGATCGACAAGGGCAGGGTGGTCGCCGCCGGACGGCCGGCCGAACTGAAGGCGCAGGCCGGTAAGCAGTCGCTCGACGTCCGGCCGGCCGAGCCGGGTCACCTGGAGCGGGTCGCGGCGATCGTCGCCGAGTCGGTCGGGGTCCGGCCGTCCGTCGACGTGGTGAACGCGCTGGTCAGTGTCCCGGTCAGCGACGGCAGTTCGCTGCCGGTCGTGGTCCGCCGGCTGGACGAGGCCGGTATCGCCGTCACCGAACTGGCCCTGCGGCTGCCCAGCCTGGACGAGGTCTTCCTCGCGCTCACCGGGCACGCCACCGAAGCAGCCGACAGCACCGCAGTCCTGGAAGGAGCGGGCCGATGAGCACCGCGACACTCGAAGCACCACCTGCCACCCCCGCCCCCGCAGGCCACCGGAGCCGGCCGTTCGCCTGGGTCCCGCAGAGCCTGACGCTTGCCTGGCGCAACATCATCCGGATCCGGCAGAACCCGGAAGCACTGGCGGACGTGACGTTCCAGCCGATCATCTTCCTGGTGCTGTTCCTGTTCGTCTTCGGCGGTGCGATCTCGACCGGTGGAAGGTGGCAGGACTACCTGCCGTTCCTGCTGCCGGGCTTGCTGGTGCAGACCGTGGTGTTCTCCACCATGGGCACCGGCGTGGCGCTGAACGACGACTTCGCCAAGGGGGTGTTCGACCGGTTCCGGAGTCTGCCGATCGCCCGGATCTCGCCGCTCGTCGGAGCCGTGCTGGGCGACGCGGTCCGGTACATGATCTCGATCGTGATCCTGATGGGCACCGGCTTCGCGCTGGGATTCCGGTTCGAGAACGGCGTGGGCAACGGGTTGCTCGCCTGCCTGGTGGTGCTGGTGTTCGCCCTGGCGCTGTGCTGGATCTGGGTGTGGCTGGGACTCAAGCTGCGGACCGCCCAGAGTGTGCAGGGGGTGGCGTTCCTGGTGATGTTCCCGTTGACCTTCGGCAGCAACGTGTTCGTGAACCCGGACACGATGCCGGGATTCCTGAAGGCGTTCGGGAAGGTGAATCCGGTCAACTACCTGGTCGACACGATGCGCGGGCTGATGCTCGGCGGCGACGTCCAGAAGCCGCTGCTCATCACCCTCGCGTCGATGGTCGGTCTGGTCGCGATCTTCGCCCCGCTGGCCATCCGCGCCTACCGGCGCCGGACCTGAGCTCCGCTGCCCCGGACGCTGAGGGGTCGTCCTCGGGCAGCTGGAAAGCGGGTGGGTGCTGAGGTGATCTCAGCACCCACCCGCTGGTCGTTTAGCAGGTCGATGGCGCCGGCAGGCCGAGGAAGCGGGCCGACAGGAATGCGACTGCGGCCGGGGCGCCGGTGACCGCGAGGATGTTGTGTTCGCTCGCATAGTCGGTGTAGAAGGTCACCTTCGTGCCCTTGGCGCACCAGGAGTCATTGAGCGCCTTGCCGGCCGCCCACGGGATCAGCTCGTCGAACTTCGAGTGGTAGAGGTAGACGGGAGCCTTCGGTGCGTTGTCTCCCATCTTGTTGATGCGCAGGACCTGCTGAGCCACCGGCGCGGCCAGCGGATCGGGGAGATCGCTGTACTGCTTGACGGTTCGGAACGCGTACAGCGCCTCCTCGACGACACACAGATCGTCCATCTCCTGGATCAACTGCTTGCCCTGGGCATTGAAGATCGCGAGCAGTTCCGGGTACTCCCGGCTCACCCCAATCGCCGCCGCCAGGAACAACCCCGAGAACGGACCGCCGTCCATCTGGCGTCCGGCCGCCGCCAGGTCAGCCGGAGTACCACCGGAAGCGACCCCAGCGATCTTCAGTTCAGGCGCGTACGACGGCTGCAACTCCGCCGCCCAGCCCGTTGCCAGGCCGCCACCCGAGTAGCCCCACAGACCAATCGGAGAGCGGGCCGTCACACCGGATTCGGGAGAAGCAAGCGTCGCCCGGACCCCATCCAGTACTGCGTGACCTTCCAGCCGCCCGGCCCCATAGGCATCCCGCGGACCCTGGTAGTCCGTCACCACGACGGCCCAGCCTTTCGCGAGGCCGAGCGCGAGCAGCGGAATCTCCTTCTCCAGCCCGGTCCGCAACCCATACGAGGGGTTGCACTGGTCACCGAGGGAGTCCGTGGCCGGCTGGTACGACAGCAGCGGCCGCTGACCGAAGTACGGCGTCAACGGCACGATCACCGTGGACACCACAGTGATCGGACGGTTCTTCGCATCCGTACTGCGTGACTGCAACTGGAATGCCTTGACTGGCAGGGGAATCCCCAAGCCGGTCACGGTGACACTGCGCTTCTTGAGCACAGCACCGGGTTGCTTCGTCTCGTACCCGGGAGCCGGCTGGTAGAAGGCGTCCTGGTCCGGTTCGGGGATCGCTGCGGTGGCAGCTGGTTTCGCGGACGCGACAGGTGCTGCCGCTACCAGTAATCCTGCGGTCAGTGCCGTGGTCGTCAGAGCGACGATTGCCGTCCTTCTCATGAGCGGGTCCTTGCTGTCGGGGTAGCGGGCGATACAGCAACTACTGCTTGCAGGGGTCTGGTTACGGCAGCGCGGCCAGTTCGCGGATGGCCACCTTGCCGGTAGCGGTGCGCGGCAGCTCGGAGAGAAAGACGACCTCCCGCGGCACCTTGAAGCGGGCCAGGTTCTCCCGGACGTGGTCGCGGATCGTGATCTCGCTCAAGGTGGCTCCGGCCGCCAGTACGACGAACAGCCGCAACCGCTGGCCGAACTCCTCGTCAGCCACGCCGATCGACGCCACCTCGGCCACGCCGGGCATCGCCTCGACCAGGTTCTCCACCTCGACCGGGAAGACGTTCTCGCCGCCGGACACGATCATGTCGTCGTCGCGGCCGTCCACGAACAACCGGCCGCCGGTATCCAGATGACCGAGGTCGCCGGTGCTGAGCAGGCCGTCGATCATGTCCTTGTGGCCGCCGCCGCTGTAGCCGCCGAAACTGAGCCCGTTGCCGACGAAGATCCTTCCGGTGACTCCCGGCGTGGTGACCACCCGCGCCGACTCGTCGTACAGGCGGACCTGGCAGCCGACCGGGGGCAGGCCGGCGGTGCCGGGCGCGGCGAGCCAGTCGGCGGGCATCGCGACGGTCGCGACGGCGCATTCGGTCGAGCCGTAGAGGTTGTGCAGGACGGGGCCGAAGGCATCCATCACCCGGTTGCCGAGATCGGTGGGCAACAGGGCGCCCGCACTCATGATCACCCGCAGGGACGAGGTGTCGTGCCGGGCGAGTTCGTCAAGGGCGAGGATCCGTTGCAGCATCGTCGGCACCACGATCAACGCCGTCGCGCGATGCGTAGCGACCGACTCGACAGTGCCGAGTGCGTCGAACCGGCGCCGGACGACGATGGTCGCGCCGAGCGCGAGCGCCATGATGAACTGCGTGAGCCCGGTCCCGTGGAACGTCGGCGCCGCGATGTGGACGACGTCACCGCGTCGCAGCGGCACGCGATCGAGGAACTGCGCTGCCATCAAGGGCGATCTGACCTGGCGAGGCGCGCCCTTCGGCGTACCGGTGGTGCCGCCGGTCAGGAGGACCATGCCTGCCTGCCGCTTGGGCAGCGGCAGGGGAGCCGAAGAGTGTGCGGCGATCAGTTCCTCAAGGTCGCTCGAAGGGCCCCAGGCAACGAACCGCTGGACAGTGGACGGTACCAGGGACAATAGGTCCTCGAACTCCGCATCGAAGACGAGCGCGGAAATCCCTTCTCTCAAAGCGACATCGGCCAGCTGGACCTTGCTGAAGCCTGTGTTCAGCAAGACCAGTCGGGCGCCCAGCTTGCCGCACGCGACCATCGCGTCGACCACGCCGCGATGGTCGCGGCACAGCACGCCGATGACATCAGCCGGACCGAGCCCGGAGGACATCCAGCCCCGAACGAGTGCATTCGCCCGGCGGTCGACCTCGCCGTACGTGAGTCGTCCGAGCTCGTCGATCAGGGCCAGGTCGTCCGGACTGCGCCGCGCTCCGACCTGGGCGGCTCCAGCGATCGCGCCGAGCCGGCGGATCGAGATCGAGGTCCGCGCGGTGAGCACCGGCCGCCTCAGGTCGAGCATCCCGGCCCGGCGCAGCACACCGACCGCGCGCACTCTGTCCGCCAATCGCATGGCGCCTCCAGGGATCAAGCGAAAATAGGACTTTTCACTTGGAAACTGGTCAGTAATGTAGAGCCGATCTGGCTAAGATGACAAGGGTTCAGGCACGGGGTATCGACAAGAGGTGGAATGAGCGAACCCTCCGCACGCCGCTACTCCGGCCGCTCGGTGGACGAGTGGAAGGCGGCGCGACGGGAGCGTCTGCTGGATGCGGCGCTGGAACTGTTCGGAACCGAGGGGTACCCCGCGACCTCGGTGGAACGCCTGTGTGCACAGGCGAAGGTGTCGACCCGGCACTTCTACCACGAGTTCCAGAACAAGGAAGCCGTGCTGCTCGCGGTGCACGCCCAGGTGATCGAGCTGGCGGTCCGTAGTACCGGCGAGGCGCTGGCCGCGACGAGGGACGCACCGGTCGAGGAGCGGATCGTCGCGGCGGTCGACGGTTACCTGCAGACGATCATGGCGGACCTGCGGCGGGCGCGGGTGTCGTTCGTCGAGGTGGTAGGCGCGAGCCCGGCGGTCGAGGAGCAGCGGATCGCCTTTCGCGAGCTGCTGATCTCCAGCGTGGTCGGCGTCGGTGACACCGCGGTCGCACGCGGGGAGATCACCCGCAAGGACTTCCGCTTCCTCGGGCTGAGCTTCATGGGGGCGGTCAACACGGTCGTCTACGACTGGATGCTGACCGATCCGCGCCCGCCGGAGGAAAAGGTCCAGGCCGCGCTGCGGAATCTGGCCGTCTCGCTGATGACGACCTGAGGTTCAAGCGGGGCTGAACTGCTTGCGGAGCTCGGCGATGGCGTCGTCACGGGCCAGCGAGGCGCCCGCCTCGTAGGCGGCCTCATGCCGGTCGGTCCCGAGGATCTCTCGCAGTTGGCCGACAGTCTCGCGTACGTCCGCGCCGGACATCGTCCGCCGGCCCCGGGTGGCTGCCGCGAGCCCCAGCAGCCGGGCAGCAGCTGCTGGGTCGTCGTTCAGGTAGACCGCGGCGGCCGCATCGACGACCCCGGAGATGAGTGGCATGTCCTCGGTGGACAACGCGAGCTCGACGCTCAGCTTGGCGTGCGCGTGGGCATCGTCGAGTTCCTTGCGGGCGGCAGTCACCCGGGCCAGCTCACCCAGTGCCATTGCCTGCCCGTGCGGTGCCATCCGCTCGATCTCCAGATCGAGGTACGAGTAGCCGGTCTCGGCCAGCTGGAGCGCTTGGTCGAGTCGTCCAGCGCGCCGCTCGAGAGCGGCCAGCCCGAGGAGCCCGGAGGCCTGGCTGCTGCGGCTGCCGGTCTCCTCGGCCATCCGGAGCGACGCGTGCAGATCCTCACGGGCCCCGTCCAGATCGCCCAGGTCCGCTCGGCTGAACCCGCGGCTCGCGTACAAGTGGCCGAGGCCCTCTGTGGTGCCGAGCTCCTCGATCAGGCCGATCGCCTCGCTGTAGGAGTCGATCGCCGCCTGGTGGTCGCCGCTGCTGCCCTGGTAGCTGGCGAGGCCGCGGAGCGCCAGCGAGATTCCCCAGCGTTCGCCCAGGGTGCGGAAACCCTCGAGCGCGATGGCCAGGTCGCTCGCCATCTGGTCGAGCTCACCCTCGTTCTCGAGGAACATCGCCTGCATCATCACGGCCATCGATCGGGTCCACGGATCCTGGTGGTTCCGGGCCTCGTCGAGCTCGCGGAAGGAGGCGGCCTTGTCGCGCCGGATCGCCGCCCAGACGGCATTGGTGAACCGCCCGACCGCGGATTCGGCGACCTCCGCATGCTGCCGGCTGACCAGCCTGACCTCGGCCAGCCCGCGGACCGCCCGCGCGTACGAGGTCGCCGGATCGTCGCCGTACGAGAGGACGCCGATCGCCGACAGCATCAGGGCGGTGCTCCGGTCGATCGGTTTGCTGGGACCCGGCACCGCGAGAGCCGCCTCGAACCAGTTGACCGCCTCCTTGGGCCGGCCGCGCATGGTCCAGTACTCGCCGAGCACCGAGACCAGCTTGAGCGCGAGTGCGGCATCGCCGGTATCGACCGCTGTGCGCAAGGCATCCAGCAGGTTCTCGTTGTCCGCGTCCAGGCGTGCGATCCAGTGCAGTTGTTCGCCTGTTCGCAGCTTGGGCTGGGCCTGGCGGAGCAACTCGCTGAAGTACGTGGTGTGGGCCTGCCTGATCCGGTCGGATTCACCCGATGCCGCGAGCTGGTCAGCGCCGTACGCCTTGACTGTCTCGAGCATCCGGTAGCGCACCGACCTGTCGTCGGCAGCGGCCTCGACGAGCGACTTGTCGACCAGGGACGCCAGTACTCCGAGGACAGCTTCCGGTGGCAGATCGGGTCCGCTGCAGACTCGTTCTGCGGCTTCGAGCGTCGCACCGCCGGAGAACAGCGACAACCGACGGGCAACCGCCTGCTCGTCGGGGTCGAGCAGCTCCCAACTCCACTCGACCACGGCCCGCAACGTCTGATGCCGCGGCAGGGCGGTCCGGCTGCCACTGGTCAGCAGCCGGAACCGGTCGTTGAGCCGCTCGACGATCTGCACGGGAGTCAGCGCGCGAAGGCGGGCGGCCGCCAGTTCGATCGCGAGCGGCATCCCGTCGAGCCGCCGGCAGATCTCACCGATCGCGGCCCGGTTGGCGTCGTTCACAGCGAAGTCCGGCCGTACTGCGCGGGCGCGGTCCACGAACAGCTGCAACGACGGGTAGCCGTCGTCAGTGCTGTCCACCGGCGGCAGCCCGAGTGGTCCAACCTGATGCAGGTGTTCGCCGGGGATGCTGAGCGGCTCGCGACTCGTGGTCAGCACCCGGAGCCGGGGGCACTCGGCCAGCAGGGAGTCGACCAGCTTCGCCACCTCTTGAATCAGGTGCTCGCAGTTGTCGAGCACCAGCAGGATGCGGCGGTCCGCGATCACCTCGACCAGTCGCTCGGTCGCCGCGCGGCTGGTCGGGAAACCTTTGGGTGCCAGCCCGGCGTGCATGTGGTCGACGTACTCACTCGCGCCCAGCGCACCGAGCAGCGCGGGAGCCACATCCGCCGCGTCGCCCAGCGGCGCCAGCTCGACCAGCCAGATCCCGTCGCCACTCTGTTCCACCAGCGAACGACCGGTCTCGGTCGCGAGCCTGGTCTTGCCTGCGCCGCCCGGCCCGACCATCGTGACGAGTCGCGTGCCGTTGCTGAGCAACCGGGTCAGCTCGGTCACGTCGTCACCGCGACCCACGAAGCTGGTCATCGGCGCCCGCAGGTTCGTCCTCGGCGCCGGGCGTGGTGCTGCAACAGCAGCAGCCGGTACTGCGGCAGCCGGGTCGATGGAATCGCCTCGCAGCACCGCGACATGCAACTCGCGCAGCCTGGTCCCGGGATCCGCACCGAGCTGCTCCGCCAGAGTCACCCGGGCCCGCTCGTACGCCGCGAGAGCCTCCGCTTGGCGACCATCGGCGTACAGGGCTCTGATGAGTAGTTCGTGGAGGCGCTCGCGGAGTGGATGACCGACGGCCAGCTGCTCGAGTTCGGCGGTCATCTCGCGGGCGTGACCGGTGACCACCGCGGCCTCGGCGAGGTCCTCGGAGGCGCTCAGCCGTAGCTCGTTCAGCCGATCGGCCTCGACGCCGGCGAACGGGAGATCGTGCAGATCGGCGAAGGCATCACCACGCCAAAGCCGCTCGGCCTGGGTGAGGAGAGCCCGGGCCTGCTCCGGATCCGACGGCAGCAGTTGGCGGCCGCGGCGTACCAGGTCTTCGAACTGGAGAGCGTCGACGCAGTCAGGGCCGATGGTCAGCGTGTAGCCGGCCGGGCCGGACTGGACCGAGACGCTCGACTCGGTACTGGGTAGGCCGGAGCGTAGGCGTGACACCAGGGACTGCAGAGCGTTGGCGCTGGGCGCCTCATTGCCCCACAGTCCGTCGACCAGCGTCTCCACCCCGACCGGCCGGCCCGCACTGAGTGCAAGCCGGGCGAGCAGCCCGCGCAGCCGGACTCCGCGGACGTCCAGCGGAGAACCGTCGGCCGCCCACATCGCGAGAGGACCGAGCACCGCTATGCGCACCCCTCCAGCCTCCCACACGCTCCGGACGAAACCCCCTGACTTTTGTCATCTCCCTGGCCAAGTGGTCCGTGCCGACCATTAAGGTCCTGTCCGTGACCGAGATCGCCGCGCAGACCCAGTCCGCTCTCCACCGCCTCCTCACCGAGCGCCAGACCAAGGGCCGGGTGCCCGGGCTGGTTGGTGCCGTCGCCAGGGGTGGTTCGCTGGCCTGGGCCGATGGGGTGGGGTCGGCCGATCTGGATGATCCGGGAGTCGCGCCGACGGCCGATTCGCAGTACCTGATCGCCTCGCAGAGCAAGACGCTGACGGCGGTCGCCATCATGGCGCTGCGTGACGAAGGCAAGCTCACCCTGGACGACCAGCTGCAGAGCCTGATCCCGGAGAGTAAGCACGCGAGCATCACCGTGCGGCAGTTGCTCAGCCACATCAGCGGCATGCAGCGCGAACCCGTCGGCGACGTGTGGGACGAGATGAAGTTCCCGGATCGCAAGGAGCTGGTCTCGGGCTGGAACGAGGCCGAGCGGATCGGCAAGCCGCATCACCGGTTCCACTACTCGAACCTGGCCTACTCGATGCTCGGCGAGATCGTCGCGCGGCTGGACGGGAGGTCCTGGTACGAGTCGATCCAGGCGCGCATCCTGCAGCCGCTCGAGATGCGGCGGACCACGGTCGGCATGGATGGTGGACCGGCGGCCCAGGGGTACTACGTGCCGCCGTTCTCCGACGTACCGGTCAAGGAGCCGCTGCTCGACCTCGGCGCGATGGACGCCTGCGGAGGTCTCGCCAGTACTGCGGAAGATCTCGCGAAGTGGGCCATGTTCCTGGCGGACCCGGTGGACGAGGTGCTCGCCAAGGACACCCTGGACGAGATGTGCCAGCCGCAGATCATGGCGGACCTGGACCGCTGGCAGCTCGGGTTCGGCCTCGGTTTCATGCTGTTCCGGCTCGGCGAGCGGATCTTCATCGGTCACACCGGCGGGATGCCGGGCCACATCACCGGCACCTTCCTGCACCGCGAATCCGGCACCGCGGGGATCGCCCTGATGAACACGACGTCCGCCCCCGACCCGGCCGGTCTCGCCACCGACCTGGTGATCAAGGTGCTGGAGGACGACCCGGAGCTGCAGACCGCCTGGGTCCCCGGTACTGCGGTGCCGGCGGAGCTGGTCGACGTACTGGGCACCTGGTTCACCGAGGGCCAACCGTTCGTCTTCTCGGTCCGCGAAGGCAAGCTCCAAGCCACGTCCCCCGCGGCCCCGGCCCACAAGCCGCCGGCCGTCTTCGAGCAGATCGCCCCCGACCTCTACCGAACAACCGCCGGCCGCGAAACCGGCGAACTCCTGAGAATCACCCGCAACGAATCAGGCACCCCCACCACCCTCCACTGGGCCACCTACCTCTGCACCCGCCAACCCCTAGCCTTCGGCCAACATCTCTAGGTTTGTCCGAGGTCCGGCCTTTGGATATGCTGCAGCTATCCCCCCAGTTGCTTCGGTGGCTGGGTGCGAAGCCCCACTTCGGTGGGGCTTCTGCTTTTCACCAGCCGGAGGGTTTCGTGATCGTGTGTCCTGAGGCGTCTGTGATGGTCGCCGGGAACTGACTGGCGCGGAGTACGCCGGCGCGGATGGGCTTGGCGAACGAAGGCCTGCACTGGAGGAGTCGCTGGCTCGGCGTCGCCTGAGGATTCAGCACGCCGACCACCTTGCCGAGTTCGTGACAGACGATCCGAATCGGTTCGGTCAGGTCGGAGTCGTTGCTGACCACCGCGAACGCGTCGGCGTCCTCGCGGAACGCGTCGACCAGCAGGTAGGTCGCCAGGTTGACGTCGGAACCCTTCTCTTCGGTCTTGATCACCTCGATGGTCCGCGGGCCGTTCAGCGGTGGGGAGGCCAGCAGCATCCGCGTGGGTTTAGTGAGGAAGCTGCCTAAGTGGACATCGACTTTCGGCAACGTGCCCAGCGCTCGCAGGTACGCGCTCTGGCGAACCGGCGCTTGGGTGTCGTCCACCCGCTCCTTGACCCTGGCGGTGAAGTACCTGATGCGCTTCACCTCGAAGTTGGGCAGCAGGAGATCGGACATCTTCTCCAGGTCCAGCCACTTGTACGGCTGGCCCTTGAGGCTGCCGTAGTAGAGGTTGAAGCCGTCGATGTAGACGTTGATGCGCACCGCGGAAGACTACAGAAGATCTCGGCCGATGGTCTGGAAGCCTTGTGGATAAGAACGTTGTGCCGGTGATCTGCCCGGGGAAGGACCGGGCAGATCAGCGGTTGGGGTTATTTGGTGTAGCCGGTTCGGCCGTCTAGGAGTTCTCTGATGATGTCTAGGTGGCCTGCGTGGCGGGCGGTTTCTTCGATCATGTGGCAGAGGATGAAGCGGACCGAGCCGGGATCTTCGGTGTGGAAGGGGCCCTGTTCCAGGTCGTCGAGGGAGTGGGCGGCGACGATCGCGTTCGAGCGGGCGCACTCCTCGTCGTACTCGTCCAGTAGTTGGGCGAGTGAGACGTCTTCGACGAACATCTCGGCGTCGGGATGTCCGTCCTTGGTCCACGGGGTCTGGCCGGTGTCCGGGGTGTTGAGCAGGTCGAAGTGGAACCATGAGTACTCGACCCAGCGCAGATGGGCGACGATGCCGGCCACCGTCATCAGCGGCGAGGTCGGCAGCACCTTGCGGTGGGCGTCTTCCTCGCTCAGGTCGTCACACTTCAGCCGGATGATGGAACGTTGCACATCCAGCCAGCCGACCAGCTGGGTGCGCTCGTCGGAATCACCGCGCGGACGCGGCTTCACTACGGTCATTGCAGCTCCTGTAGGTGGTACCAGAGCCACCTGTCAGCCGCGGGTGCGACAGGCAGGCAGCACGATGGAAGAACTCGACACCGCACTCACCTCCTTCGCTCGAGCAGCACCCTAGCGGGCCCGGCCGCCCTCGCCAAACCCATTTAGCAGGCGCGCCTTGACCTCGTTCTTGAGGACCTTGCCGACCTTCGAGCGCGGCTGCTCGTCCCACACCTCCACCTGCTTCGGCGTCTTCACCCCGCCGAGCCGGCTCTTCACGTAGTTGCGCACCTCCGACTCGGACACGGTCAGCCCCGGATGCAACTCCAGTACTGCGGTCACCCGCTCGCCCCACTTGTCGTCGGGCAACCCGACGACCGCGCAGTCCCGGATGGCCGGGTACGACATCAGCGCCTGCTCGACCTCCGCCGAGTAGACGTTGAATCCGCCGGTGATGATCATGTCCTTCGCCCGATCCACGATATAGAGGTAGTTGTCTTCGTCCAGGTAGCCGATGTCCCCGGTGTGGTGCCAGCCGTGGCCCGATGCCGCCGCGGTGGCGGCCGGGTCGCGGTAGTAGCCCGCCATCACGAGTGATCCGCGGACGACGATCTCGCCCCGGCTGCCCCGCGGCAGCAGCCGGCCGTCGTCGGCCATGATCGCCACCTGGGTCAGCGGACTGGGTCGTCCGGCCGAGGCGAACCGCTCGACCGCCGGCGTTCCGTCCGGATGGAAGTGGTCGGACGGCGCCATCGTCGAGATCATCATCGGCGCCTCGCTCTGGCCGAACAGTTGCGCCATCACCGGACCGATCCGCAGCAACGCCTCTTCCAGGCGAGTCGCGGACATCGGCGCCGCGCCGTACCAGAAGCACTGCAGGGAGCTCAGATCCGTTGTGGGTAGGGTCTCCTGGCCGAGCAGCATGTAGATCACCGTCGGCGGCAGGAACGTGTGCGTGACCCGGTGCCGTTCGACCAGGGCGAGGAACTCCGGCAGATCCGGCGCCGGCATGATCACGATCTCGCCGCCGAGGGTGAGGATCGGGAAGCACAGTACGCCGGCCGCGTGCGTCAGCGGCGCCAGTGCGAGGTACACCGGTCGGCCCTCGAACGGGTAGCTCATCAGCGTGATCGCCGACATCGTCTCGAGGTTGCGCCCGGTCAGCATCACGCCCTTCGGCCGGCCCGTTGTTCCGCCCGTCCCGACCAGCAGTGCGGTGTCGGCGATCACCGGCGCTTCCCATGGTTCAGCCGGTACGCCGTCCAGCCAACCGGTCAAGCTGGTTGCCTCAGGCAACTCGGCATCCAGGCAGATCACCGTGGTCAGCTTGGGTAGGTCGGGCAGGATCCTTTCCACCAAAGGCAGGAACGCCCGCTGGAAGATCAGGCAGGAGCAGTCGAAGGCGTCGAGGAGTTCACGGTTCTCCGCCGCCTCGTTGCGCGGGTTCACCGGGCACCAGACCGCGCCCGCCCGGGCGATCCCGAAGATGCACGCGAAGGCGATCGGGTTGTTCGCGGACAAGATCGCCACCTTGTCGCCCGGCGCGATCCCGGACTTCGCCAGCGCCCGCGCGACCTGGTGGGAGAACTCCTGCACGTCGGCATAGCTCAGGCTGACGCCGTCCATCGTCAGGCAGGGCAGGTCCGGCCCCAACGACGCCCCTTTGTCGAGGTAGTCGAACAAGCGCAAGAGAGCTCCTCAGAAGAAGGCAGGTGCGGGGGTTCACCGAGGGGGGTTGAGGGAAGCACCCCGCACCTGGTCCTGGCGTCCGCCTAGTGCTGGACCGTCACTACTGGTTCGAGCACGAGACCGAAGCTGCGTAGTACGCCGAGCAACTCGCGATGCCCGAACGCCTGGCACGCCGAAGCGAGGCCGGCCCGCTTCGGCGGCTGCTGGAGCAACGAGTACGCCGCGTACGCCTGCAGGGCACCGGTCTGCTTGTAGTTGCTGTTGCCGTGGATCACGCAGTGCGCCCGCCCGAGTGGGCCGGTGGCATACACGGAGTCCAGCGACGTGTTGATCCGCGGGTTCTCCCTGGGTGGCATGCTCGCCTGGACCGAGGCGGCGACCTCGCCGAGCGCCGCGTCCTGCTGGTCGAGCGGCAGCGTCTTGATCTGCGTCTGCACCATTTTCACGGCTTCGACCACGCCCTCCATCACGGTGCGATCGAAGATCCCAGCGGCGACCTTGACGTTGGCGACCCGCGGGTCGTTCCTGAACCAGACCGGGTGACTCGTCCCACCCCAGGGAAGGGTGAGTGCGGTCGCGTGCTGGCCGGGCACGGTCACCTCGAAGGTGGTGAGCGGATCCCACTTCACCAGCTGGTTCTGCTCCAGGTAATGCCAGTCCGCCTTGAGGATGGTGAAGATCGTCTGGGTCGACGCGTAGCTCGGGGATCCCTTCCACAGCACGAGAATGTCGAGCGTGTCGAGGCCGGGAATCTCCAGGCAGAGGTTCGCCGCGATCTCCCCGGTGGTGTACATCTGCGCGACCCCAGGAGCCAGCAGCAGCCCTTGAGCGGCGTACTTGTCTCCCCAGCCGTTCTGCGCGTCGAGCAGCCAGTCCTGCTCACCCGTGGTGTCGAGGTAGTTGCAGCCGGCCGCGAGCGCCGCCTCGACCACTTCCGGTCCGTACTTCACGAACGGGCCGACCATGTTGCTGACCACCTTCGCGCCGCGGAACAGTTCCGTCAGCGCGCTCACCTCGTGCTCGACCTCGACCACCTCGTGGTCAACGGTGTCGATGCCGGGCACCTTGTCGAGCACTTCCTGGACCCGCTTCTTGTCCCGCCCGGCCGCGATGAAGGGGACGTTGTACTCACGCAGGTACTCGCAGACGAGCCGCCCGGTGTAGCCGGAGGCGCCATAGACGACGACAGGTTTGCTCATCTCACATCCCCATCCCGCCATCGACCGGCAGGCCGGCGCCGGTGATGAACCGGGCCGCGTCCGACGCCAGGAAGACGACCGCGTCGGCCATGTCGGAGACCTCGCCGAGCCGCCCCAGCGGCGTCAGGCCGATCACGTCGCCGACAGCAGCCTCCGCGGACGGCCAGAGCCCGAGCGTGACCATGTCCGCGGCCAGCTTCATCCCCATCTCGGTCGGCACCAGGCCCGGATAAACACAGTTCACCCGTACGCCGTACCCGAGCTTGCCGGACTCCATGGCCGCCACTCTGGTCAGCCGGTCCACCGCGGACTTGGTCGCGGAGTACCCCGCGATGCCGGGGAAGGGGATCGTCGCCGCCACGCTGGAGATGTTGACCACCGAGCCACCAGACCCCGCCGGTCCCTCCGGACGCATCGCGCGGAACGCGTGCTTCAGCCCGAGCGCTGTCCCGAGCACGTTGATCTCCAGCATCTTCCGCACGTCCTGGGGATCGAGATCCACCACCAGACCGGACAGTTCGACACCCGCGTTGTTCACCAGGATGTCCAGGCCGCCGAGCTCACCGATGGTCGCGGTGATCGCTGCTTCCCAGTTCGCGTCGTCGGTGACGTCGAGCGGGATGAACGCGGCCTTGGCGCCGGTGTCCTGCAGTGCGTCGGCGGTCGCTTTGCCGAGGTCCTCCTGGATGTCGGCGATCGCCACCGCCGCTCCTGCTCTGGCCAGCGCCTCGGCCATGCCGGCACCCAGACCGCGAGCTCCTCCGGTCACCAGCGCCTTCCGTCCGGACAGGTCGTACATGGCATCGCCCCCTCTGTGGCTGCGGGTGCCCGATCACCGGTGAGGTGCGGTGACCGGGCGATGCGCTCAGCGTCACCGACTTCTGGACACTCGTCAAGAGTTCCTTGGACAACTGTCAAGAAAACGATCTCGCCGGTAGACTGCGACGGGTTACCTCAGGAAGGCTCACCCGATGACCGACGTCTCCGACCGGATCTCGCGCCGGCAGGTGGACAAGTTCGCGGAGCGACGCGCCCAGCTGGCGAACTCCGCGCTGCGCACCCTGTCGGAGCTCGGCTACGCCCGGACCAGCCTGCGGGAGATCGCCCAGAACTCAGAGTTCTCACACGGCGTGCTGCACTACTACTTCCGCGACAAGGTCGAGCTGATCACCCACTGCGTCAAGCAGTACAAGGCCGAGTGCGTCACTCGCTACGACCAGATCGTGACGACCTCGGTGAGCGCCGACCAGCTGTGCAGGGACTTCGGCATCGCGCTGGCGGCTACCTGCGAGGAGGACGCCCACCTGCACCGGCTCTGGTACGACCTGCGCAACCAGGCCCTGTTCGAGGAGTCCTTCCGCGCCGACGTGATCGAGATCGACAAGTCGCTCGAACTGATGATCTGGCGCATCGTCACCCAATACGCCGAGCTCAGCGGCCGCCCGCTCACCGTCAGCTCAGCCACCGCCTACGGCCTCTTCGACGGCCTCTTCCAGCAGGCCCTCCTCCGCCACCTCGCCAAAGACCCCGCCGCCCTCCCCGAACTCCGCACAGCCACCAGCCAAACCCTCCCCAAACTCCTCGAACCCTGAGCCCGTACTGCGAACCCGTGGCCGGCGGCGCCGATCCGCGGGTCCGGTACGCCGGTCCACGAGGTGCAGGTGGTTCGCGGGTCGGCAGGGTGCGCGTGGTTCGTCGGTGGATAGGTGAATGTGGTTCGCGTCGCCGGGCTGCGGGAGTCTGCTAGTCGTGGTGAGCTGTATCAAGGGCGCCTTTGGCGTCGCCTTCGGCGATCGAACAAGTTCGACCCTTGACACACCTCACCACGACCAGGGAAAGATCGCAGCTGTCCCGGAGCCGCTGCCAAGTACGACCACAGTCCAGGGGATCCCAGTTCCGAAGGCTGCGGGATACCGGTTCCGGGGTGGAGCGAGATTCCGGGCGTTCGCGGGGTGGTGGTTCGCCGAGTGTGAGGACTCGGTCAGCGACTGTGACCACCAGGTCGTCGGCAAGCGTTTACCGACGACCTGGTGGTCACACTCGGCCGGTTGCGCTTCGCGCCAGGATCATATGGGGGGTTAACCCCTCAAACTGTGGGTTGTCACCCGGTATACAGGCAGACAACCCGTCATATCAGGGGACAACCCCTCAACCTGTGGGTTGTCCACCGGCGCCTGTCGACCCACCGGGAACCCGCGTACCAGCTAGTGGAATCGGCGCACCACCAGACGAAACACACCGCGACCCCGGTCCCCGATAGCCGCCTATCCGACCGATAGCACCGGGTAAACCGCCATCGGTCCAATGGCGGGGCAGTCGACCACCCGCGCCTCCACCCGCTAGCCGCTCGTTCGACCGATAGCGCCGTATAAGCCGCCATTGGTCCAATGGCCGGGCAGTCGGCCAGGCGATCCCGCGGAAGCGGGTCGCACATCGGCGTCCGGGATCGCGCGGTCCGGCGGAACCAGCACAACCGGGTCACACATCGGCGCCGGGATCACCCGGGCCGGCGGAACCACCGCAACCCGGTCGCACAGGTGCCACCCCGGGACCAGGCCGGCGGGTGGAACCACCAAAGCAGCTCACACCTCGGCGCGGGATCCGCGTAGCTGCGGTCCTTCCCTGGTCGACGGGGTGGGTGTCAAGGGTCGGACTTGTTCGATCGCCGAAGGCGACGCCGGAGGCGCCCTTGATACCCAGCACGGCGACTAGCACACTCACGCAGCGGAGACCGCGCAACCACACCGCCAATGGCTCAACGCAACCACACCGCCAATGGCTCAACGCAACCAGCACCAATGCCACGGACGCCACCACACTGCCAACGCGAGCGGCGCAACTACAGCCCCATACGCAGACTTCGTCGGCGGTGGTTAGCGCTGGCGGAGGTCGTTGATTCGTTTGGCTTTGCCCAGGGAGCGTTCTAGGGCGTGGGGTTGGACTACCTCGATGCGCGCGGTGATGCCGATGTGGGTTTTGATGCGGTGGGAGAGTGCTGCCGCGGCGGGAGTGTGGTCCAGCAGGCCCGGGGCGGCTTCGACCTGGACGGTGAGTTCGTCGAGGCGGTTCGGGCGGGTGAGGACGCAGAGGTAGTGCGGGGTGAGGCCCTCGACCAGGAGGATCTGTTCCTCGATCTGAGTGGGGAACACGTTCACGCCCCGGACGATCATCATGTCGTCGGTCCGGCCGGTGATCTTCTCCATCCGCCGCATCCCCGGTCGCGCGGTGCCCGGGAGGAGCCGGGTCAGGTCGCGGGTGCGGTAGCGCAGGACGGGGAAGGCTTCCTTGGTCAGGGTGGTGAAGACGAGTTCGCCGACCTCGCCGTCCGGCAGCACCTCGCCGGTGACGGGATCGATGATCTCCGGGTAGAAGTGGTCCTCCCAGATGTGCAGCCCGTCCTTG
>NZ_DASRXP010000211.1:0-18979 GCF_035687465.1 Kribbella sp. | reverse complement strand
CACCGGCCAGCCTCAACACGGTGCGTCTTGTCGGTTCGGTTTGCGTGGCCACAACCAACAGACACCGCCGGCCAGCCTGAGGTTCCCGGTCGCCGCGCGGGAACCGCAACTTTCTGGGCGAAGCGCGCATCGTGCGAGGTGAGGCATTCCGCCTCGCGGAGGTGGTTCAGATGCGTGTGCTGACCGGGATGCTTGTGCTGGCAGTGGGTTCGGCGGTCGGCTTGGTTCAGCCGGCGTCCGCGGGGGTGGCTGCCGATCCCGCGCCGACGAATGTGCGGATCGCCTGGGCCGACCCGAGCACGTCGACGGTCCGGGTCAGCTGGGATGAGGTGGGGTCCCGTCCGAACCAGCTCAAGGTGCTGACCGTCGACGGGGTGGTGACCTCGAGCGGCTCTGCCTCCACCACCGCCACGCAGCCGAACCAGGTCGACATCGCCTTGACGTCGGCCGGTGCGGGCGCGGTCAGGATCGCCGTCTACATCGGCACGTCGAGCGAAGTACTGACCAGCCCACCGGGACTATCGAAGCCGTTCGACCAGTTGCCCACTCCAGCTCCGGTACTACGGCCTGTGGTGCTCGGCGCTGACAGATTGGTGACGCTGAAGTGGGACGCGGGTGTGCCGCCGACCGACCCGGCCCCGAACGATCCACTCGACCTTCCTGCGCCTCCGGCCCGCTACCAGCTCCAGGTGATTCTGCCTGGGTACCTTTCCAAGCAGCCGTTCGGAGAACCGTTCGCGGCCACTGAGATCACGCTGCCGCGGTGGACGCCGCCGTACTCGGTCGATGTCGCCTCGCTACCCAACGAGTGGGGCGGCGGATCCGACAGCATGTTCGTCCAGGGCGAGCGCTTCACCAAGCTTTCGATCCCGTCAGCCGTCAGCTATGGGCAGACGACGGTGATCGCCGGATCCGTGCAGAAGCTGGGTTTGATCAGCATGCCTGGTCCGTTCTCGGTCTATCCCTATGAGGACCCCAATCGCCTGCTGGTGCTCCAGGCCCGGACAAACGCGTCGACACCGTGGTACGTGGTCGGGAGCACTCGCAGTACGAGCGTCGGTGCGCCTTTCGACAGTGCGTTCCGCTTTGCTCCCGTCGGGTTGGAGACCAGGCAGTACCGGGTCGTCGTACCGGACATCTTCGGGCCGCACTACCTGCTCGCGGGAGTGACCAGTGGGGTCGTGACCACGTTGGCTCGGGCTCGCGTGCTCTCGGCCGGGTTCACCGACTCGACTGCGACGATGGGCCAACGGGTTACCGCGCAACTGCGGATCTCGCCGGCTGCGAATGTCAGAACCACCTTGCAGCGTTGGGATGGAGTGGCCTGGCGTGATCTGAAGTGGGTCGACTTGAAGAGTGGCTCGGGGTCGTACACGTTCACGGCTACTCAGCGAGGGCGGTTCGCGTACCGCTTCCTGGTGCCGAGCTTCACTTTCGCCGGCCGGTCCGTGGCCTGGCAGGTGTCGCCGACGTTCGTGCTCACGACCAGCTGAGGTCAGTCGAGGGTTTTGATGATGGTGGTGAGCACGTTCTCGGTTTCGCGGGGAGTGCCGGCGGCGATGGACAGGGCGTCCATGGTGACGACGTACTTGTCGAGGTCCTCGCGCTTGTCCAGGTAGACGGCGCTGGTGAGGTGCTCGATGTAGACGATGTCGGGCAGGTCGGTGTCCGAGAACCGCAGGATGCTGAACGCACCGCCGGTGGCCGCGTAACCGCCCGCGCTGAACGGGATGATCTGCAGGGTGATGTTCGGTTGTCTGGCCAGTTCGACCAGGTGCTCCAGTTGGTCCCGCAGTACGGCCTGGCCGCCGATCGGGCGACGGAGCGCGGCCTCGTCGATCACTGCCCACAAGCGGGCCGGCTTCGTCCGCGTCAGGATCTCTTGGCGGGAGACCCGCAGCGCGACCAGCCGTTCCACCTCCGCCGTCGGCAGCGGCGCCTCGGCGTGGCCGAGTTGCGTGACCGCTCGCGCGTACTCCGGCGTCTGCAACAGCCCGGGAACGAACTGGACCTCGAAGGTACGGATCAGGTCGGCGGCCACCTCGAGCCCGAGGTAGGAGTGGAACCAGCTCGGCGTCAGGTCGTCGTACCGTTGCCACCAGCCCGGATTGTTCGCCTGCTGGGCAAGGTCGAGCAGACGCGCGCGTTCCTCGGGATCGGCGAGCTTGTAGAGGGTGAGCAGGTCGTCGACGTCGCGGGTCTTGAAGCCGACCCGGCCGAGCTCGAGCCGGCTGATCTTGGACTCGGAGCCGCGGATCGCCCAGCCCGCGTCGGAGCGGCTGATGTTCGCGTCCTCGCGCATCCGGCGGAGGTGGGCGCCGAGCATGATCCGCAGAGCCGTCGGGCCGCCGAGCGCGCCCTGCTCCTCCGTCACCGCGGCCGCCTCCCCAACGTGATCCGTGCCCGAGAGGAGATCTTTCACGCCCGGCCCTCACTTGCCGAGTCCCGACTCGCTACGCGGTGTGATTTGAGCCCCCTACCTTGAGTAGGCTCGGGTTCACCATCCGAGTCTGCCGTTGCGAGGTCGCCGATGCCCGATGCCACCGTGGCTCCCAGTTCCGTCCCTGTCGGCGTCGACACCACCAGGGCCAGCATCGCCCGGGTGTACGACGCCGCCCTGAACGGCAAGGACAACTTCGAGATCGACCGGGAAGTACTGCGCCAGGTGGCCACCGTGGCGCCCCAGGTGAACGACCTGGCCTGGTCGAACCGGAACTTCCTGATCCGGGCCTGCCGGTTCCTGGCCGGTCAGGCGGGCATCACGCAGTACCTGGACTGCGGCTCGGGTCTGCCGACCGCGGAGAACACCCACCAGGTGGTCCAGCGGCTACAGCCGGACGCGAAGGTGCTCTACATCGACAACGATCCGGTGGTGCTGGCGCACGGCCGCGCGTTGCTGGAGGAGAACGACAACACGCTGTTCATCAGCGCGGACATCTTTTCGCCGGACGAGGTGCTGGCCAAGCCGGAGGTCCGGGAGTTCCTGGACTTCTCCAAGCCGATCGCGCTGATCCACAACGGCACGCTGCATCACTACCTCGGCGACGACGGCCCCGAGGTGATGAAGAAGTACACCGACGCCCTCGCGCCCGGCTCGTACGTCGTGATCGCGCACTTCCTGGACCCGGAGACGCCGGAGCACTCCGAGATCGCGCGGGCGATGGAGGACAAGTTCACCCACAGCCCGATGGGCAGCGGCGTGTTCCGCACCCGTGAGCAGATCACGGCGATGTTCGGTGATCTCGAGTTGGTCGAGCCCGGCCTGGCGCTCTGCGACGAGTGGTGGCCGGACGGCCCGCGGGTCACGCCGCTCAACCAGGTAGAGGAGTGCATCGCGGGCGGCGTCGCCCGCAAGCCCTAACTCGTCTCAGACACCAGTACTGCGGTGGTGGCGGGCGTGAGCGCGCGGAAGAGATGGGGGACGTCGCCCGGGTAGACGACGTAGTCACCCGGGCCGAGTTCCACTGGCTCGTCCGCGGGGCCGATCAGGGCCCGGCCGCTGCTGAGTACTACGTGTTCGATCGTGCCTGGCATGTGCGGCTGGGATTCACGGCCCGGACCGGGAGCGACCTTGATCCGGTAGAGGTCGCGGCGCGCGTTCGGTGGAGAGGACGCGACCAGGGTGGCGCTGTAGTCCGCATGCTCGGAGTAGATCGCCGGGCCTTCGTCGGCGCGGATCACCTGGACCTTGGGCCGCGGCGGTTCGATCAGGTCGGCGAACTGGATCCCCAGCGCCACACAGAGCGCCCAGAGTGTTTCCACGCTGGGATTGCCGGTGCCGGACTCCAGCTGCGACAACGTCGACTTGGCGATGCCGGCCCGCTTCGCGAGCTCGGTCAGGGACAGGCCGGTCCGGGTGCGCTCGCGGCGCAGGGATCCCGCGATCACGTCGAGTGGTGCCTTGGTGTCCATCGGCGTTCGCTCCATCGGTCCGTCTGTTCGACTTGACGAACAGGCTGGTGTTTGTTCATCATAAAACCCATGCGTTCGATATGGCGAACAAGCGGCCTGGCGTTGGATCGGGGCCTGGCGCGGGACATCGCGCTGGTCTGCCTCGCCGACGGCATCGTCGGCCTTTCGTACGGCGCGATCAGCGTCGGCGGGGGACTCCAGCTGTGGGTTCCGGTGGTGTTGTCGATCCTGGTGTTCGCCGGCGCGTCGCAGTTCCTCTTCGTCGGCATCGTCGCGGCCGGTGGGAGCCCGATCGCGGCGACCATCGCCGGGCTGCTGGTGAACACACGGCACGTTGCGTTCGGGCTGGCGATCAGCGAGGTGATCGGGAACGGGTGGCGGCGACTGCCGGGCAGCCATCTGATGACGGACGAGAACGTCGCCTTCGCGCTCGGGCAAGAAGAACTGGCCAGGAAGCGGGCGGCGTACTGGGCGTGCGGGATCGGGATCTTTGTCAGTTGGAATGTCGGGGTGGTGATCGGGGCGCTGGCGGGTTCGGTGATCACTGACACGGACGTGTTCGGGCTGGACGCGGCGTTCCCGGCGGTCCTGCTTGCACTGGTTCTGCCCGCGGTGCGTGATCGATCGACCCGGACCGCTGCCCTGGTTGGAGCTGGGGCCGCGCTGGTGGCGACGCCGTTCTTGCCGGCCGGGTTGCCGGTCCTGTTTGCGCTGGTGGGATTGCTGTTCTACCGCCCAGCCGCGAAGCCGAGTCCGGAGCTTGTGGGATGAGTCTGTTGCTGGTCGGGATCCTGGTGCTTGCCGTAGGCACCTTTTCGTTGCGGTTGGCGGGACCGCTGATGCGGAGCCGGTTCGAACTGCCTGAGCGGGCGCAGCAGGTGCTCGCTGCTGCCGCGGTCGTGCTGCTCGCCGCGCTGGTGGCGACCGCGGCACTGACCGACGGATCCGGTCACGCCGGGATCGCGCGGCCGGCCGGAGTACTGGTCGGCGGCGTACTGGCGTGGCGGCGGGCGCCGTTCGTGCTGGTGGTTGTCGCCGCGGCAGCCACAGCGGCCGGATTGCGGCTGCTCGGCGTACCGTGACTGCGCTTTCGGGCGATCGTGGGCAGTATTCCGCCCGCGATCGCCCAACTTCGCAGGTATTCCGGCCCGAGGCCCCGCTTCGGGCGCTAGCGTTCGGTCATGACCAGTTATCCGGGGCAACCCACGGCGCCGAGCCGGACCTTGATCTGGCTGGCGGTCGCCAGCTTCGTCATCGGTATCGTGCTGAGCGCGTTCTTCGTCTGGCGAGCGGTCGCGAACGTGCCGGAGGCGCCGGAACCGATCGACAACGGTCCGGTGCAGGTGGACAGCGACGGGTTCACGATCTTCTCGTCCATCCCGGTACTGCGACCGCCGTGCGAGGCGAAGGACGAGAGCGGCAACGACGTTCCGCTCGAGGAGCCGACCACCGACACGTCGATCACTCTGAACGACGACACCTGGTATGTAGTGGCGAACTCGGTCGACCGAGTGCCGGGGACCTTCGCGGTCTCCTGCCTGGACGACGAGACCGGCGCGACCTACGCGGTCGGGCCGCGGCTGTCGCTGGGTGCGTTCGTCGGGTCGATCATCGCCGCGATCGGGTCCTTCCTGCTCTTCTTCGCCGTCGGCGTGGTCCTGATCATCGTGAGCACAGTGAAAACCCGCCGGGCCAAGCGCGCAGGCGCCTACCCAGGCAACACCTTCCCAGCCGGCCCCGGCTACCCAGCCGGCCCCACGTTCCCCGGCTACCCACCCTCAGGCCCGGGCTACCCGCAACAGAACTACCCACCCCAGAACTACCCACAACAGAGCTACCCACCACCGGGCGCAACCTACCCACCGCAGAACCCCCCGCCACCGAGCTACCCGAACTCAGGCTTCCCCCCACCCGGCAGCGTCGACCCACGCTGGCCAACCAGCCCCCAAGACGCGAAGAGCCCAGACTCGGTAGAGCCCCCGCCCGGTGGCGTGGACCCACGCTGGCCCACCGGTCCTGCCGATGCGGCTGCTTCGAAGAGCCCGGATTCGGTGGAGCCCCCGCCGGGTGGCGTGGACCCGCGTTGGCCGACGCCGCCGGACCAGGCGGCGCCGCCTAAGGACAGCTGATCAGGTGGTGAAGGTCGCCAGCCAGAAGTAGGTCAGCTCCGTGTACCGGACCTCGGCTGCCACCGGCGAGAGATCGCCGACCACCTGATCCCGGTCCGGAAAGTTCTTCAGTACTTCGAACTCCCGCCCGTCCGCGAGCCGGCGACGCTGATACGTGTCGCCGGCTTCGGTGGTTTGGGTGATCGGCTGACTGCTGCCCTCGACATACCTGTTGTCCGCAAGCACCACCACACCACCCGGCGCCACGCGACCAGCCAGTACCCGCGCGAACCGCGGCACGTCGTCCCGCAGTACATGCGACCAGAAAAACCCAGCGAAGATCACGTCGAACGCGCCCGGCACCTCCTGCACCGCGTACGCATCCGCAGTCTGGAACGACACCTCGCCCGGCCCGTAGCGCCGCGACCGGGCGATCTCCAGCGTCTCGTCGTTCAGGTCGGTCGCGACGATCGAACGCGCTGACGTAGACAGCGCGGTCGTCCAATAGCCGGTGCCCGCGGCAACCTCCAGCACCGACTTCCCGGCGACGAGCTCCACCAGCAACGCCCGCAAGCGCCCCAGATCCTCTTGCCTCTCAGGCTTTGCGTAGATCGCGTCGTACTCCGGCGCACGCTCGCGGTAGTAATCCTCAAGCACTAGTGGTCAGTGCTTTTGGTCTGAGGAGGAAGGCGCCCAGGTAGAGGAGGGCGGCGATGATGAGGAGGCCGTCGAAGCCGATGATGAGGGCGGCGTATTCGAGGCAGCCTCCGAGCATCGCGCCGAGGAGGTTGGCGCCGAAGCTGGCTGTGCCGTCGGCGGTGTCGGTGAACCGCTTGGCGAAGATCACGTTGGCCGCGAAGATCGGCATGAACGCGACCAGTACGGCGACCAGCGCGCGCAACCCGATCGGCATCGAGAGCAACCAGCTGTCCGGGAAGACCCAGCTCAGCAGCAACCCGCCGAACAACACGACGTACATCACCTTCAAAGGTGGCGTCTTGAACTTCCGCGTCACTTCGACGGCAGCCAGTACTGCGACCAGCACGCCGGCGAACACGATCGCGTTCACCACCCACGTAGTACCGAACAGCAACGCGAAGCCGGTGATGCTCTTCGTCTCCAGCAACATGAATCCCGCACCGAGCAGGAACAGATCCGCATACGGCCGCATCCGCCGGTACGACGATCCGCCGCCCGCGATCCCGACCCCGATGATTCCCGCGAGCAGGACCAACGCGAGCGTGACCAGGTAGAGCGACGGGATCCGGTCGGTGAACAAGTACAGGAACGGCCGGTTGTCCGTCGCCGGCGGCGGGGTGATCGAGGTCGTCCCGGCCCACGCCGTCGCGCAGGTCTGGTCGGCTTCGGTGAGCCCGACCGTCACCACTGCCTGCTGCAGGTTGTCGCCAACCTTGTCCACACACGGCTTGTGCCCGAACGCCTGCTCCGCGGTCGAGGCGAGCCGGTCGATCAGCCAGGTCTCGCGGTAGTAGTTGTACATCGCGAACGCACCGCCGGGCGCGAGGTGCTCCTTCGCACTCTCGAACGCCTGCTGGGTGAACAGGTAGCTCTCCAGCCGCAGCGAACTCGCGCCGTTCACCAGTGTCAGCGAGTCCGGCAGCGCCAGCAGGATCAGGTCGTACTTCTTGTCCGTCCGGGACAGGAACGCCCGCCCGTCGTCGATGTGCGACGTCACCCGCGGGTCCTGGTAGGAGTGATCCGGGTTGCTCTCGCGACCGATGTCGCGGATCCGCGGATCGATCTCGACCGCGTCGACGTGCTTGGCGCCCTTGCTCAACGCGATCGCGACGTCGGTGCCGCTGCCCGCCCCGATGATGAGCACGTTGCCAGGTTGCTTCCCTGCCACGGCCCGCTCGTACGGCGTTCCGTACTGCGGCTCCCACTGCAACCGCTTCTCCGCCGGAATGGCCTGCTGGTGGGGAACCCCGTTGACGGTGATCGTCAGCAACGGCGTGTTCTCGAACGACGACGTGGCCGTCTGCACCTTGTAGTACGGCGACCAGCTGTTCTCGGGCCGGGTGGACTCGTGGAAGAGCACGCCGAGCATCACCAGCATCGGCGTCAGGACCAGCGCACCACTCAGCACGGCAGCGGTCGCGCGCGGCTGCGGCACCATCAGCGCCAGGAACCCGATGGTGACGATCAGCCCCCACCAGATCGGCGGCGCACCCAGGAACGACAGCCCGGTGAACGCGACGATCCCGATCAGGCTGCCGATCAGGTCGAACCGGTACGCCGTCAGCCGGGGCAGCTCGGCGAAGCACCGCCCGACCAGCTCCGCGGGACCGGCCAGTACGACGGCCGCCGCGATGAACACGATCGGCAGGATCACCCAAACCGGAGGCCCGGTGGTGTCGAGGCTGGTGAAGTAGATGACGCTGGACGAGGTACCCCGGTCGACCGTCACCGGCTTCCACGCGATCACCGCGACCAGCAGGCCGAGCATGATTGGGGAGTAGTACGGCAGGCGCTTCGCCCGGCCGGACCGCAGGATCCCGATCCCGATGCCGAGGAACGAGCCCAGCAGCACGAAGTTCGAGAAGCAGCTCAGGTGCACCACGTTCGAACCGGTCCAGCGGATCAGCGCGAGCTCGAGGAAGAGCATCAGCGCGCTGGCCGCGACCAGGCGCGGTTTCACCCCGAGGGGGTTGTTCCAGCGGGGCGTGGTGGTCCGGCTGGGCGTTGACGAGTCGACTGCCATGGGCGGCGACCATACCTGATCGACGGTGGCCTACGTCAGCTTTCAACAAAAAACACCACGCCCAGCGACCGCGAGCACGGTCGCCAGGCGCGGAGTGTGATCAGCTCACGGCTTCTGCAGCTGGCAGCCGGCCTTGTTCAGATCGATCGTTCGGGTGGCGGTCAGACAGGTGTAGAGCCACCAGGTCTGCTGCCCGTAGGCGGCGCCCTGGTCGACCGTGATGTTGCCTGCCGCATCGACCTCGCAGGGGTTGTTCACGGTGCAGCGCTGGCCGTCCTCGTTGCCGGTGTTGTTCACGCCGATCACCTCACCCGTGGAGGTGCTCACGACCGGCGAACCCGACGTACCGCCGATCGTCTCGCAGCCCGGCTGCCGGTACTTGATCGAGCTCTGCCAGGTCCAGTCGCCCTCACGCAACTGCGGGATCGTCGCCTGCACCGAGCAGGTGTAGATCCGCTTCCAGTAGCCGGAGACGACGGCCATCCCGGCGCCGTTCGCGGGGCCCTGCTTGGCCAGCGTCAGCGGGTTGACGTTCAGCCGGGTCTTGATGGAGGCGTAGGTCTCGTTCACCTCGTAGACGATCATGTCCGTCTTGGTCATCGTGCCGTAGAGGATCCGGCTGGCCCGGACGGTTCCGGCCCGGCTCGAGTCCGGCTTCAGTAACGTGATCGAGCGGGTCGAGGAACGGTTCACCAGGACCTGGCCCGGGTTCAGGAACCCGCCTTCGTAGCAGTGCCCGTTGGTGAGTACCAGGGCCTTGTCGGTGGCCGCCGATTCGGCGTACCGGACCAACGAGGCAGAACAGTTGCTGAGGGAGGCGATCCCGGTGAAATCGGCGCCGGGTGCGGCGAGGGCCGGTTTGTCGGGAGCGGTCTCGACGGCCAGCGCCTGGCTGCCGCCGAGCAGCACGGTACTGACCGCGATCGCGGACATTGTCAGGGAACGGAACAGTCTCATGGGCGGTTTCCTGTCCTCACTAGGAATGCTTGCGATGGGGGTGTGCAAGCAGGGCGTAGTCACCCTAGGACTCTTCGTAGCCGATCGGAATCGGTCCAGACCATCACAACCGGATGAAAGTTCCCGGCACCGGGCAACGCAGGGGTTTCCCTCCGGCGGGTGGGCGGGCTGTTACTCTTCGTCTCCGGATCCGCCCGGCTCGAACCATCGCACCACCTGGTACGTCTGACCAGGTGGCGGATGGTGAACCAGAGGTATGGCGGCGCGCCTGATCAGGGTGGTCGTCCTGCCATGGCCATACTGAACGTCGCGACGACCGGCTACGGGGAGACGCCGTCCCGAGTACCGGCAGCAGCGCGCCGTACGGAGAACGGAAGGACGTCATGCCGCAGGAGAAGCCAGACCTGCGCAACCTCAGCGAGCCGGTTCGGTTCAAGCGTGCGCTGACGCTGCTGCTGATGACCCTGGTGCTGCCCGGGTCCGCGCAGATCGCCGTCGGCAGCAAGCGGGCCGGTCGGTACGCGTGGCGAGTGATCGCCGGCCTGATCGCGATCGTCGTGTTCCTGATCCTGCTGGCGCAGGTCTGGCGGTCCGGCACGATCAACCTACTGGTGTCGCCGAAGACGTTGCGCGTGGTGCAGATCCTGCTGATCCTGCTGGCGATCGGCTGGGCCGCGCTCTTCGTGGACGCCTACCGACTGGGCCGTCCGCTCACCCTGCAACGGAATCACCGGTTGACTGCGAGCATCCTGGACGGCGTACTGGTGGTCGTGGTCGTCGGTGCGCTCTTCTGGGGCAGCACGATCGTCTCGGCCCAGCGGGACTTCATCGCCAGTGTGTTCGGCAACGGGGAGAAGTCGAAGGCCGAGAAGGGCCGCTACAACGTGCTGTTGCTCGGTGGCGACTCCGGCGCGAACAGGACCGGCACCAGGCCGGACAGCATCACCCTGGCCAGCATCGACGCCGACACCGGACGCGCCGTCCTGATCGGTCTGCCGCGGAACATGGCCAGGGTCCCGTTCCCGGCGGGGACGGCGATGGCCAAGCAGTTCCCGAACGGCTTCCACTGGGACAACTGCGCCGCCAACTGCTTCCTGAACGGCGTCTACACCTACGCGATGGGACACAAGCAACTCTTCCCCGGGGTGAAGGATCCCGGCCTGCTCGCCACCCGGCAGGCGGTCGAGGCGATCACCGGGCTGAAGGTGAACTACCACGTGCTGATCGACATCGCCGGCTTCCAGCACCTGCTGAACGCGGTCGGCGGGATCACCCTCGACGTCGGCAAGAAGGTGCCGATCGGCGGTGTCGGCGGGCCGATCAAGGGGTACATCCAGCCCGGCAAGAACCAGCACCTGGACGGCTACCACGCGATGTGGTTCGCGCGATCGCGGGCCGGTGCGACAGACTACGAGCGGATGACCCGGCAGAAGTGCGTGATGACGGCGATGCTGAACCAGCTGTCGCCCCAGAAGGTGCTGACCAAGTTCCAGGGCATCGCGGCCGCCAGCAAGGAGGTCGTCCAGACCGACATCCCGGCCGGAGACCTGGGAACCTTCACCGACCTCGCGCTGGACTCGAAGAAGCTCCCGGTGTCAAGCTTCTCGCCGGTCCCGCCGTTGATCAACACCGGCGATCCGGACTTCGACCTGGTCCGTACCAAGGTCGCCGAGGCGGTCGGAAAGTCCGAAGCGCTGGACAAGGCGGCCGAGGACGGGGACGGTAAGAAGTCGAACACACCGAGTAGCGTGCCCACGAAGAAAGCGACCACCCCGGCCAAGCCCGGCAGCACACCGTCCAAACCCACCCCCGACGTCGACGACGTCGCTTCGATCTGTAAGGCCTGACCTGAACATGTCCCTGTCCTCTTGGCCCCCGGTCTCCGTCGTGATGCCTGTCCTGAACGAGGAACGCCACCTGGAGGAAGCGGTCGGCCGCGTCCTCGACCAGGAATATCCCGGCGAGCTGGAGGTCGTGCTCGCCGTCGGACCGAGCAAGGACCGGACCGAGGAGATCGCCGAGCGGCTGGCCGAGGCCGACAAGCGGATCACCATCGTGGCGAACCCGACCGGGAAGACCCCGGCCGGGCTGAACCTGGGGATCTCGAATGCCCGGCACGACATCGTCGCCCGGGTGGACGGGCACGGAGTACTGACGCAGGGCTACATCGCCCGCGCGGTCGAAGTACTGCAGGACAGTGGCGCGGACAACGTCGGCGGCGTGATGGCGGCCGAGGGGCGCACGCCTATTGAGATGGCCGTTGCTTGTGCTTATCGGTCGCGGCTCGGCCTTGGTGCGTCCACGTTCCACCAGGGCGGCAAGGCCGGTCCCGCGGACACGGTGTACCTCGGAGTGTTCCGCCGTACTGCGCTGGAGCGGGTCGGCGGGTTCGACGAGTCGATGCATCGGGCGCAGGACTGGGAGCTCAACTACCGGATTCGCAAGACCGGCGGGCTGATCTGGTTCAGCCCGGACCTGTCGGTGACGTACCGGCCGCGCTCGTCGCTGTCGGCGGTCGCGAAGCAGTTCTTCCACACCGGCCAGTGGCGGCGCGAGGTGATCAGGCGGCACCCGGAAACGGCGAGCAAGCGCTACCTGGCCCCGCCGGTCGCGGTCGGCCTGCTGACCCTCGGCACCATCGTCGGCATCATCGGCCTCGCGACCGGCAGCAGCCTGCTCGACCTGGGCTTCCTGGCCCCCGTCGGCTACGCCTTCGCCCTGATCCTGGGCTCGATGATGGAAGGCCGCTACCTCCCCTGGAAAGCCCTCTTCTGGCTGCCCCTGGTGATAGCCACCATGCACATCTCCTGGGGCCTGGGCTTCATCATCGGCCTCCAAGAGCGCCCAGCCCCAACCCAAGCCACCTAGCCTGCAAGTGTCATCGGCTCTCGTGCTCTCCGGTCCACCCGGGGTCGGGAAGACCTCCGTCGGGTGGCGGGTCTTCGATCGCTGTACCGATCTCGGACAGGCGCCTGCGTTCGCAGACCTCGACCTACTCGGCGCGGCATGGCCGGCGCCAGACGACGACCCGCACCAGTCGCGATTGAAGGCGACCAACCTGGCTGCGGTGTGGTCGAACTACGTGCAGGCGGGCAGCAAACGCCTCATCGTTGCAGGCGTCGTCGAGAACCAGCGCGAGCGGCGACAGCTCGAGGAAGCGACCAGAGGACCAGTCGTGATCTGCCGCCTCGACGCCCCGGATGCCGAGCTTGCGCAACGGATTCATGATCGCGGTCGCGAGGACGGCGCCGACCTCGCCAACCTCGTCGCCCGCGCCTCCGAACTGTCCGCCCAGCTAGTCGCTGACGACGTCAGCGACTACTCGATCAACACCGCCGGCCGAACCATCGACGACGTAGCCGCCGCCGTCCTCACCCACTGGAACCGCGCGTCTACGTGACGGCGACCGTGCCCGCTGGCAGTGCGCGTCTACGTGACAGCGACCGTGCCCGCTGGCAGTGCGCGTCTAGGTGACAGCGACCCTCACCACCGCGAGCCGCGACGGAGGAGCTGCGGAGCTGATGCCTTTAGCGTTTGCCGGTGGCTTCTAGGTTGTAGGCCTCTACTACCTCTTTGACGTCGCCGTCCATCTTCATGGCGCCCTTGTCGAGCCAGATGGCGCGGTTGCAGGTGTCCAGGACGACGTCGAGGCTGTGGCTGACCAGGAAGACCGTGCCCGCCTCGTCGCGGAGTTGCTTGATCTTCTGCTCCGAGCGGACCCGGAACTCGGCGTCGCCAGTGGCCAGGGCCTCGTCGACCAGCAGGATGTCGTGCGTCTTCGCCGAGGCGATCGCGAACTTCAGCCGGGCCGACATGCCGGACGAGTACGTCGACATCGGCAGGTCGATGAAGTCGCCGATGCCGGAGAACTCGACGATGTCGCCGTAGCGCTCGTCGATCTCGGCGGCGCTCATGCCCATCGCCAGGCAGCCCAGCACCACGTTCCGGTCGCCGGTGAGGTCGTTCATCATCGCCGCGTTGACGCCCAGCAGGGACGGCTGGCCGCCGGTGTAGATCGCGCCGGTGGCGGGCGGCAGCAGGCCGGCGATCGCCCGGAGCAGGGTCGACTTGCCGGAGCCGTTGCGGCCGATCAGGCCGATCGCGTCGCCCTTGTACGCGGTGAAGCTGACGTTCTTGACCGCGTGCACCTCGCGGATGGTCGGCCGGTCCTGGCGTTTGAGGATCCGCCGGAACGCGCTGGCCGCAGTACCTTTGCCGCCCGAGCCTGCCGTCACCTTGTAGATGATGTTGACGTTGTCGGCGATCACTGTGGGGACACCATCGGACGCCGGGGCCGGAGCCGCCGGAGTCGGAGCTGCCGTCTCAGCCACGGCCATACCTGTCCTCCGCACGCCAGAAGTAGATGAATCCACCGATCAGGGAGATCGCGGCCCAGGCGATCGAGATCTTCCACGCGTTCGGAAGCTGGTTCGCCGTGTGCTCCTCCAGCACCGCGCGGCGGGCGATGTCGATGTAGGCCGAGATCGGGTTGAGCGACAGAACGTGGATCACCCAGCCCGGGGCGTCCAGCCCTTCCAGCTTGGCCGGGATCGAGAAGAAGATGCCGGACGCGTACAGCCAGGTCCGGGTGATGAACGGCAGCAGTTGGCTGATGTCGCTCAGGAAGGCGCCGAGCCGGGCGAAGACCAGGGTGGCGCCGATGTTGAACAGTGTCTGCAGGAACAGCGCCGGGATCAGCAGGAACCAGCGCAAGTCCGGTCCGGTGGTGAAACCGACCAGCAGGAACAGCACGCCCATCGAGAGGAACATCTGGTTCAGCTCGTTGACCACATAGGCCAGCGGCAGGGTGGCGCGCGGGAAGTGCAGGGTGCGGATCAGCGACATGTTCGCCGAGATCGCGCGGGATCCCTCGGTCATCGAGCGCTGCGTGTACGTGAACACGAACATGCCGCAGATCAGGTACGAGGCGTAGTTCGGGATGCCGTTCTTGGTACCGAGCAGGACGCCGAACGCCAGGTAGTAGACGCCTGCGTTCAGCAGCGGGGTGAGGATCTGCCAGATCGAGCCCAGCCGGGCCCCCGCGTAGACGGCATAGGTGCGGGCCCGGGCGTAGCTGACGATGAACTGGCGACGGCCCCACAGGTCACGAAGGTAGGTCCGGAGCAGCGGTCGTGCCGAACTCCTGGACAACCCATAGCGCTCGGCCATTGCCGCTAGTTCAGCGGTCTTGGCCGACTCGGCGGCGGTTGACATGCGGGCCAATCTACTGGGCCCGCGTCCCGGATAAGACATCGGCGCGCTCTGAACCGTTTCAGTACCCCCTGACCCGGCACGCTGTGTCACCGGATTCTCTCGGTGACACAGCGATCGCGGTCAGTTCTTCACTTCGCGCAGCCGTCCAGTTTCGACCTCGTAGACGAAGCCCCGGACCGAATCCTTGACCGGGATGAACGGGTCCGCGGCGATCCGCTGCAGCGACTGCCGGACGTCCTCGTCGATGTCGCTGAACGCCTCGGCGGACCAGTCCGGCTTCAGCCCGGTCTCGGCCAGGATGCCGGCCTTGAACTCGTCGTCGGTGAACGTCAGCATGCCGCAGTCGGTGTGGTGGATCAGGATGATCTCCTTGGTACCGAGCAGCCGCTGGCTGATCGCCAGACTGCGGCGTTCGTCGGCCGTGATCACCCCGCCTGCGTTGCGGATCACGTGCGCGTCGCCCTCGGACAGGCCGAGCAGGCCGTACGGGTTCAGCCGCGCGTCCATGCACGCGACCACGGCGACGTGCTTGCCGGGAGGCAGCGGCAGATCGCCCTTGTCGAAGGTCGCCGCGTACTGCTCGGCGTTGGCCAGCAACTCATCGGTGACGCTCATCGTGCATCCTCCAGAAAAAGTCAAGTGAGCCGATACACAAACTTAACTTTTCCCCGTCGCCCTGGGGAGGCGTCCCATCCCGTGGGACGCTGCTCAGGCCAGCAGCCGGGCGCGGAGGCTGTCGAGCTGGTACTGCGTGAGTCCGCCGTGCCGGAGGTACGCCTCAGGGCCGCCGTAGACCCGGTCGAGGTGGTCCAGGATGGCGACGATCGATCCGGCCCGGGTGTCTCGCCACTCGGTCATCTCCGCGTGCAGGGATTCGTCCGGCTCGGCCGCCAGTTGCTCCGCCAGCCAAGGGGCGAGCCGTTCCTGGGTGACGAAGTAGTCCGCGATGATCTCGTCCTCGGGAACCCCGGCCACGGAAAGCGCGAGCGCCACCACCATGCCCGTGCGGTCCTTACCGCCATGACAATGCACGACCACCGCACCGTCAGGAGCCTCGACGATCGCGGCCACCGCGGCGGCGAACAGCTCCGGATGCCGATCCAGCATGCCGATACAGGCATCGACGATGGTCTCGTACTGCGACGAATCCGCCGGATCAGCCGGATCCTGCACAGGAACCCGCATCCCGACCGGATCCCCGGAGAACGGCGTCGGGTACTCCGCGGTCTCCCGATCCCCCCGCAAATCAAGAATGCGACCAACCCCGGCCCGCCGTACCGCCGCAACCCCCTCGGCAGACAAGTACTGCAAACTGTCCGCCCGAATCAACACCCCCTCGCGAATCCGTCCACCCCCACCGGTCGGCAGCCCACCCAGATCCCGCACATTCCGACAGTCCGGCCACTCCAGATGACGACTCACAAACCCCTCCAAGTTGATCCCACAGGAATCATGGCGGCAGACCGGGGCGGTGGGGGTGGGGAAGGAATTCAGACAGTACGGGTGGCGCGGGTGGTTGAGGGGCAGTGAGAGGATTGCGGGCATGACATGGCTTGTGACTGGTGGTGCTGGGTACATCGGGGCGCATGTGGTGCGCGCGTTCGCCGCGGATGGGATCGATGTTGTTGTCATCGACGATCTGTCCAGTGGGAAGGCCGAGTTCCTGGTCGAGGGGGTGCCGTTCGTGGAGGCGAACCTGCTCGACACCGACGTGGTCCGCAAGACGCTGGACGGCGTCAGCGGCGTCGTGCACCTGGCCGGTTACAAGTACGCCGGGGTGTCGGTCGAGCGGCCGATGCACACCTACACGCAGAACGTGTCCGCGATGGTCTCGCTGCTGAACGCGATGGCCGACACGGGCGTCACCAGCATCGTCTTCTCCTCCAGCGCGGGCGTCTACGGCACCCCGAAGGACGAGATCGTCACCGAGCAGACGGCACCCGACCCGCAGAGCCCGTACGGCGAGACCAAGCTCGTCGGAGAGTGGCTCCTCGCGGACCAGGCGAAAGCCGTCACCTTGCACCACACGTCGCTGCGGTACTTCAACGTGGTCGGCTCGGGTGATCCGAAGGTGTACGACGCGAGCCCGTACAACCTGTTCCCGATCGTCTGCAACCTGCTGACGCAGGGGAAGATCCCGCAGATCTACGGCACCGACCACCCGACGCCGGACGGCACATCGGTCAAGGACTACGTGCATGTGGCTGACCTGGCCCGGGCGCACGTGGCCGCGGCCCGGGCGCTGGACGCGGGCAAGACGCTCGAGCGGGTCTACAACCTCGGCAGCGGCACCGGGACGTCCGTCCGCCAGATCATGGATGCGGCCCGCCGCGTGACCGGCATCGACTTCACCCCCACCGAAGGACCACGCCGGCCGGGAGACCCGTCCCGCGTGGTCGCATCAGGTGAGCTTGCCGCCCGTGACCTGGAGTGGAAGAACACCCACACGGTCGACGAGATGTTCGCCTCGGCCTGGGAGTCCTGGCCGAAGAACTAGACCAGCGCGCCTTCGTTGACGGTGACGGGTTCGTCGGCGGCTTCCATGGCGGGCTCGGGCAGGCCTGCTTCACCCTGGATGTCGATCACCGGCAGCACGCGGTCGAGCCAACCCGGGATCCACCAGTTGGCGTCGCCCAGCAACTTCATCGTGGCCGGCACCAGGATCATGCGCACGATGGTCGAGTCGATCAGGATCGCCACGGCCAGTCCCAGTCCGAACATCTTGGCCGTCGGGTCGTCGCCGAGGATGAAGCCGGAGAAGACCGAGATCATGATCAGAGCGGCCGAGGTGATCACCCGGCCGGTGGTGGCGATGCCGTGGACGACGGACGTGTCGCTGTCGCCGGTGACCAGGTACTCCTCCCGCACCCGGGAGAGCAGGAAGACCTCGTAGTCCATCGAGAGTCCGAACAGGATCGCGAACATGAACATGGGGATGAAGGGGAGGATCGGCACGGTCGACTCCAGGCCGATCAGGTCGGCGCCCCAGCCCCACTGGAAGACCATCACCATCACGCCGAACGAGGCGCCGATGCTGAGCAGGTTCAGCAGCGCGGCTTTGAGCGGCACGAGAATCGATCGGAAGACCAGGGTCAGCAGCAGGAACGACAGCAGGATCACCGCACCGATGAACAGCGGGAGCCGGTCGTTGACCTTGCCGCCGACATCCGCGGCGCTCGCTGTCTGACCACCGATGTGGGCCCGCGCCGGACTCTGGCCGAGCACAGCGGGAAGGACCTCCGCGCGGAGGCGCTCAACGGTCTCCACAGTTGCGTCGTCCTGCGGCCCAGTCGTCGGGAAAGCCACGAGCGTCGCGACGCCGGCGTCCACGTTCAGCTGAGCAGGCGCAGTACTGGCGATCCCTTGGTCGGCGGCGATGGCGGTACGGAGGGGCTGGACCACGCTCGCGTCCTGGGAGATGTCGACAGCGATGACCAACGGTCCGTTGGCGCCAGGACCGAAGCCTTCGGCGACGAGGTCGTAGGCCCGGCGTTCCGTTCGGTGCTGAGGAAGGGTGCCTTCGTCGGGCGTTCCGACCCGTAGGGCCAGCACCGGGGCGGCCAGTCCCAGCAGGAGCACGGTGGCACCGATGGCGTAGACCTTGGCGTGCCTGGACACGTGCTCGCCCCACCGCTGCCAGCCTGTCGCGGGTCTGGTCCGGGCGGGATTGCGCCGGACGGAGAGTCGGTTGATCCAGTGCCCGGCAAGCCCCAGAAACGCGGGCAGCAAGGTGATCGAGGCGACGACCATGATCAGCACGATGACGGAAACGGCGACCCCGCCGGCAGTCAGGAACGGTACGCCGGCCGCGGCGAGACCGAGGATCGCGATGACCACCGTGCCGCCTGCGAACACGACTGCCTGACCGGCCGTGGCGACAGCCCGTCCTACCGACTCCTCGACGGTCATGCCCTGGGCGAGGTAGTCGCGGTGCCGGGTGATGAGGAAGAGCGCGTAGTCGATGCCGACCCCGAGGCCGATCATCGAGCCGAGCACGGGCGCGACGGTGCCGACGGTGACGCCGGTCGCGACGACCGTGAGGATCAGGGTCGCGATCGTGACGCCG
>NZ_DASRXP010000210.1:0-3438 GCF_035687465.1 Kribbella sp. | reverse complement strand
GCCTCGGGTTGCGGTCGTCTGGTGCCGGCAGGAAGCGCCTGCGGTTGTGGTGGGGCGGTGCGGGCGGGTAGTGCTTGCGGTTGGGGTGGGGTGTGGGGTCGGAGTGCCTGGGGCTCGGGTGGGGTGCGGGGGAGTAGGCGGACGGGTTGGGTGGGGAGGAGGGTTAGGGGGTTCAGGTAGGTGTCGGATTGGCGGAGGCCCCAGTGGAGGCAGGTCGCTGGGGCGCAGTGGGAGGCGGCGGCTGAGAGGTGGCCGATGGTGTCGCCTGGGTTGACGGCTGCGCCCAGCGGTAAGGCGGCGATCACTGGCTCGTAGGTGGTGCGGATGGGACCGCGGGTGACGACGATGACGCCCCGGCCGGCCAACGGACCGGCGTACGTGATGGTGCCGGCGGTCGCGGACAGGACCGCTTGGCCGGGGGAGCCGGCCAGATCCACGCCGCGATGTCCGGGTAGCCACGGCTTCGCCGGCGCCTCGAACCCGCGCACCATCTCGGGCCGGGGCGACAACGGCCACCCCGTCTCCTCACCAGGCGCAGCTCCTGCGGTCACAGGCATCAGCGCCAGTGCGAACAGGCTCAAAGCGGGGCAGGCGAGTGCAAGATGGGATGGCGACCGTTTTCGAGTGATCTTCATGGGGGGAATGTGCCGTCGCCAGGCAGCCTGGGCGGGGGTGAGTTGGGGGGTTGTGGATAAGTCGGGGGCGGTTGGCCTGCGGCGGGGCTTGTCCCGTACACTTCCGGTGGCGTCCCGCGTGAGCGGGGCGACTTCGCACGCCCGCATGCCAACGCGTATCCCTCGGTCCCGGTTCGTCCGGGATGGGTGCGCGCGACGGGCGACAGGAGCGGCGGGCCACCCGGTCCATCGCTGACAAACCGAGCCAGGCGTCACCAGTGCAACTGGGGCGCGACAGGAGGAACACCTCATGGCCGTCGTGACCATGAAGCAGCTGCTCGAGAGCGGCGTCCACTTCGGGCACCAGACCCGTCGCTGGAACCCGAAGATGAAGCGATTCATCTTCACCGAGCGCAACGGCATCTACATCATCGACCTGCAGCAGTCGCTGTCGTACATCGACCGCGCCTACGAGTTCGTCCGGAGCACCGTCGCCTCCGGCGGCGCGATCCTGTTCGTCGGCACCAAGAAGCAGGCCCAGGAAGCGATCGCCGAGCAGGCGACCCGCGTCGGCATGCCCTACGTGAACCAGCGCTGGCTGGGCGGCATGCTCACCAACTTCCAGACCGTCAACAAGCGGCTCCAGCGCCTCAAGGAGCTTGAGCTGCTCGACTTCGACGACGTCGCCGCCTCCGGTGTGACGAAGAAGGAGCTGCTGCAGAAGCGTCGCGAGCACGACAAGCTGCTCAAGACGCTCGGCGGTATCCGTGACATGGCCCGCGTTCCGGCCGCCGTCTGGATCGTCGACACCAAGAAGGAGCACCTCGCGGTCGACGAGGCGCGCAAGCTGAAGCTGCCGATCATCGGCATCCTGGACACCAACTGCGACCCGGACGAGGTCGACTTCCCGATCCCGGGCAACGACGACGCGATCCGTTCGGTCGGCCTGCTGACCCGCGTGGTCGCCGACGCCGTCGCCGACGGTCTGATGTCGCGTGGCGGTCAGGGTGCTGCCGCGGCCGGCGAGGAGCTGGGCGCCGAGGAGCCGCTGGCGGCCTGGGAGCGCGAGCTGCTGGAGAGCCAGAACGGCACCACCGAGGCCAAGGCCGACGAGACCCCGGCTGAGGCTCCGGCCGCCGCCGAGGCGACCGAGGCTCCTGCCGCGGCGGAGGCTCCGGCAGTGACCGAGGCTCCGGCAGTGACCGAGGAGGTCGAGGCCCTGGCCGCGACCGACGCCGTCGCCGAGGAGCCGCCGGTGGCCGAGTCCGCCGCGGTCGCCGAGACGATCGCCAAGGCCGACGAGACCCCGGTCGAAGGCACCGAGGCCCCGAAGTCCGACGAGGCCTGACAGCCCTGGGTCGCCCGGCTCCGGCCGGGCGACCGTTCCATGCAGCTCACGCATCACCAAAGACGAGAGAACGAGGGAATGGCGAACTTCACCGCCGCTGACGTTAAGAAGCTCCGCGACGCCACCGGCGCGGGCATGATGGACGCGAAGAAGGCACTCGAGACCACCGACGGCGACTTCGACAAGGCGATCGAGGAGCTGCGCATCCACGGCGCGGCCAAGGCCGCCAAGCGTGGCGCCGAGCGCTCGGCCACGAACGGCCTGGTGGCCGCCGCGGAGAACGCGCTGGTCCAGCTGAACTGCGAGACCGACTTCGTCGCCAAGAACGAGCAGTTCCAGCAGCTCGCCAACGACATCGTCGCGCACGCCTCGGCGAGCAAGGTCGGGGACATCGAGGGTCTGCTCGGCGAGAAGTTGGCCGACGGCAAGAGCGTCGCGGAGAACATCGAGGCGCTGGCCTCGGTGATCGGCGAGAAGCTCGAGCTCGGCAAGGTGGCCGTGTTCGAGGGCCAGGTCGCGGCGTACATGCACAAGCGTGCGGCCGACCTGCCGGCCCAGGTCGGCGTCCTGGTCGAGTTCGAGGGCGACAACATCGACGCCGCCCGCGGCGCGGCCATGCAGGCCGCCGCGATGCGTCCGCAGTACACCACCCGCGACGAGGTTCCGGCCGAGACGGTCGAGAACGAGCGGCGGATCGCCGAGGCGACCGCCCGCGAGGAGGGCAAGCCGGAAGGCGCCCTGCCGAAGATCGTCGAGGGCCGGGTGAACGGCTTCTTCAAGGATGTCGTGCTGCTCGAGCAGGCTTCGGTCCAGGAGAGCAAGAAGACCGTGAAGGCCGTGCTGGACGAGGCCGGGGTGACCGTGAAGCGGTTCGCCCGGTTCGAGGTCGGCGCCTGAGCTTCGGCTCGTAGGACTGCTAGCGGACATATCGACGAGGAGGCCGGAGTCGTGACGGAAACCCTGGGTACCGAGACGAAACCGGCCTCTTCGCCGTTTCCGGCCGCCTACCACCGGGTGATGCTGAAGTTGTCGGGTGAGGTGTTCGGCGGCGGCAAGCTGGGCGTCGATCCCGACGTGGTGAACTCGATCGCCAAGCAGATCGCCGAGGTGGTCCGGGCCGGTGTCCAGGTCGCCGTGGTGGTCGGTGGCGGCAACTTCTTCCGCGGTGCCGAGTTGCAGCAGCGCGGCATGGAGCGGAACCGGGCCGACTACATGGGCATGCTCGGTACGGTGATGAACTGTCTGGCGCTGCAGGACTTCCTGGAGAAGCTGGGCGTCGAGACCCGGGTCCAGACCGCCATCACGATGGGCCAGGTCGCCGAGCCCTACATCCCACGCAAGGCGGACCGTCACCTGGCCAAGGGCCGGGTGGTCATCTTCGGCGCCGGCTCGGGCATGCCGTACTTCTCCACCGACACCGTGGCCGCGCAGCGCGCGCTGGAGATCGGTGCCGAGGTGCTGCTGATGGGCAAGCAG